>OMYR01000036.1 GCA_900315335.1 uncultured Bacteroidales bacterium | reverse complement strand
TAAATTCTGATTTATCGGTAAATAAGGAGAGGAAAAGTCCCCTCCTCAATTTTAAACGATGTGTCAGACATTTAAGTCCTTCATCGGCAATCCATAATTGTTTTGGTCAAAGAATCCTCGATAGATGAGCTTTAAACCGAGTGTCTGATAATACTTGTAGTTATCACCTTCGGTACAGAGGTATTTGTAACCGTAGCGTGGCATGTACTCCTTGAAGAAGCGAGCCAAATCTTTCAGGCTTTCTTCTTGGTTCTTCTTGAAGTTACTGCGCACAATGATGATAGACCAGTCGGGGAAATTGCCTCTTCCACAACTATACTCCCAGAAGCGGATGTAGCAGTCTAAATCACGCTCACTGATGTTCACGCAAAAGCCATTGGCATTTTGCATCACGCTACAACTGTTTCTGTAGCCGAACTTTTCACACAGGTAGAGATTGAAATCACAAATCAAATCGTTGTGTAACATAATTGATTAAGTTTAAATTGTTAATAAATGGTTTATAAACGAAAGCCTCGCTTGCGTTTAGCCTTTTTCTTCTTCATCAGGCGATTGAACTCTGCTTCTTCTGCGGCAGTGGCATCGTAAGAAGATCCACCGTTTAACAGACCGAGACTGATGCCAACTCCATCATCAGAATGAGAAACGCTTTGTTGTGTCTCTGTTTCCTCTTGTTTGGGCTTCTGCTTGGCTGATTCAAACAAGAACGCACAGGCATTCTCTTCCAATCGATTGTCGATGTTCAGGTAGCTGAACTCACGGCTGACCTTTGAACCGGAGAACGAGAAGCCACCATACTCAAACTTGACACCTTGTATTGCACGTGTGGTGCGACTGACCTTGAATTTCATATCAATGTCTCGGTCGGCAAGGGCATCTTTCAGCTCGTTCCAACTCTTGGCATTCGGCAGTTCTTCTTTCAATGCTTTGTATATTTCATGCTTTGCCCGGTCGTATGGGCGCAAGCGTTCCTCGTTGATATGGTCTTTGCCATTGGCAAAGTGCAGTCGGTATTTTGCTGTCAGCATCTTGCAGACCTTCTCATTCCTACGAAAGTCGTTCTTGTCACTAATCGTCTTGCCGTCATTGTCCACCCGGTTGAAGACAATATGACAATGTGGATGTTCACGATCAATGTGCCGGGCAACGATGTATTGCGTATTCTGAATGCCCATCAGCTTCATGTAGTCATGAGCGATTTGCAACATCAGCGCGTCATCATGCTTTAAGCGGTCGCTATCTTCTGGAGAGAAGTTGAGCGAAGTGTGTCCGACAATATTCTTTACCTTGTCATTTAGCAACGATTGTAACTCGAATTGCTCCGCCATCTGTTCGGGCGTTCCGTCCACTCCAACTGCCTCAAGCAACTTGGACTTTTCTTCTTTGAGGACGTAGCAGATGCATCCATTGAACGATGTTCCTTTCGTTTGTTTACCTATCATCTTTCAGCCGTTTTATAAGTTGGTTAATACGTTCCGCCATCTCTTCGCATCGCTTGGCAACAGCAGAGAAGCCATAGGTGTTTGCCTGCCTCGCCAACTGGTTGAGATTGGTGCTTTCACCAATCAACTGACGGATGATATAGATATGTTCTTGCGAGATTCGTTCACGTACCAAACCGTTCTCAATGAACGAGCGGATGACTTCACTTTGAGTCCGTTTAGTCCGTCTGCAAATCGCACCGAGTAATGTGTACTGCATATCTGTCAGTCGGAGTGTTATCGTATATTTCTTTTCCATTTTGATTCTATTTTTAGTGACTAATTTGTGACCATCGGGAGTCGTCTCCTCAGACTTTTTGAGGAGCAAGTGGTCGGGGAATGTAATACACCGACATTAACTTGCTACAGTAAAAAAGTCTCATATTTCTTCCCTTCGGTCATAGTCTGAAACCTCGTTTCTTAGGTGGTGAAACCTTCGGATGAGGGATGTCTCGTCGCACACTGACGAGCTTCAAATCGAGTGCATCTATCAGTATTTTCAGAGCGGGATTCCTCTTAATCATCTGCTGAAGTACTGCTTCGTCATGCTTCACTTTGAGCAGATAATCGGCAATATCGTACCCCTCTTTTCGCTCTACTTCGCTGGCGTTAACCTCCAAATAATCGAACATCTGCACCTCGATTCCGCAGCTTTTCATCAGTCCGATTTTGCTCTGCCAATAGTCGGTTGCGCCCAAGTCGGGAAACAGGACAACGCTTCTCCCTGCAAGAACAGATAGACTGTTGGCATTGAAACAACCGTTCTTCCCACCTGAGGCAATCCATAAGAATTGCGGGAGATAGTAAGAGGCGATGAGGGCAGTTTTCTCGCTTTCTACCAGTGCAACAGGTCGGCTCTTATTCTCGGAAAGCAGATGCTCACCAAAGAAACATTGCCTTAGATTATAGTCTCCTTTGTGCAGAACAGAGTGTACCCACGTAACATGATTGTATGGTTCTTTTACTCGCTTGCCCATTTCGGGATTGTAAAGCATAATCTTTCCCGTGCGAACTCTGTTCTGATTGTCCGTCTGCCAGAATACAGTTGCACCATCCCAATACTTGGATGTACCCACCTTGTACTTCTTCATCAACTTCAATGTTTCCATCTCCCCGAACTGAGACGATAGAAATTGAAACAACTTGTTCGCTGGATAGCCTCGTAATGATTGGTTGACGATGTCCAAATCAATATAAGAGGTGACCACGGGCTGCGCCTCCTTAATAGGAGCATAGCTTCTGAAAGTGTTCTCCGAAAACTTTTCTTTCTCTGTTGGGTTCTGCTCGAAGTAATCACGGGGCGTGAAGTGGTAACCGCATTTCTGCTCATGGTCACAACGCCCCACGTACCCGGGGAACTGAATTTGTTTCTCTGTATCAATGTACTTGGAAAAACATCTTTGGCGGTGGCAGTTCGGGCATGTGTGTCGAGTGCTGACACCTTTGTAGGGTTCTAATATAAATCTGTGTGTACTCATTGTTTTCTTTTTTTGTGTGTCACTTTTGTCGTTATTGTCGCTTTTTGCCTTGGAAGTGTCAAAACCGACAAAAATGTCACTGGTTATTCTTTGAATATTCTCCGTGCTTCTCTTTGCGGAACAGCGTTCCGACGTTGTCATTGAGAAAGCGTTGAAATGTCCGCTCCTTCATTCCATTTTGCTCAGCCAGTTCTATCGCTTGGGCGGTCGTGAAGGAGGCAGGAAGCTGATTGACTATCGACTGTTGCTGACTGGTAAGAGTATTCTCATTCAAGATGTTCTGCACACTCAATGCAGACTCTTTGAAATACTCTGTCAGTTTGATGGCTCGTTCCACCGTCAGCAGGTCGATATGTGTCTTATCGCACTCTCCGCAAGTCCATCGGGCTAATTGAATAATCAAGCAGAAGCGGATGATGTATATCTCCAGCTTGCAGTAGATACTTACAATCGTGTCGTTGGTCTCCCGGTCGCATAACTCAGAGAAATGGTGTTGCCACTCGTAGAGTCGTCTTTTTGCTTCGTCTGAGAAAGGAAGGACGTGTGGTTCAATCTCTCCGAACTCGTTAAGGCTGCACACTTGCTGTATCAGTTTCTCAATGATGGCATTCCATTCCAGTTCGATGTTCTCCGGCAGTTCCTTGTCGTTCCAACGTGCCTTCTGTTGCAGATTGGGCATCACAAACAGAATACGGTCGATGAAGCCGTTACTGGAGCGTTCACCTTTGGCCAACTCGTTCAGGATTTTCTTTTGGATCGTACCAATGACCGAGATATACGGACGCTTGATGAAGATGGAACTCTTGGCATTCTTGCGGTCGGAAATGGTGGTCTTGGCACTGAACACTGATAGCCAGAACTGTTCCTCCGAACCGTTATTGTAGCGATTGAAGTTCTTGAACCAAGCGGACAATTCATCAGCCCATAGGCATAAGCCTCGCTTGTTCTGTGCATGAATGAGACTCAAACCTTCGGGCGTTACATCCGAAACCAGGAAGCGTTTGCGGATAGGCTCTTGTGGAAATTGCTCACCACCGCTTTCCGCACGTTCCTTCCGGCTCATGCTCATCAGTTCATCGAACTTGGCAAGTGCCTTCTCAAATTCCTGATTCTGCTTGTAGTCATAATCAAGGAAAGGCTTCATGGCAAAGCTGAGAGGATGACTCTTGTTTGCCCCCGGTCTTCCAATCAATGCCATATAGAGGATTGGACTCTCCATCCAGCCCTGCTTGATTTGAGCAAGATGCGTGTTCCCGATGCCGACCGCCATTGCCGTCAGGATAGCTGCGGCAATGTAGTCGGTAGGATAATTGTGGCATTCGTGTACCTCGTGGATGATACGTTGAATCTGAGCAGGGAATATGCTGATAGGAAACTCCGTTCCAGCCAACCTTGTACTCAAATCAATCGCTTCATCAATAACAGATACCGGATTGATAGAACTTGTATCCATACATCAGACGGTTAGAAGTTAAAGGATGATTTAGGCTTATGCTTGACACCGCCTTGCATATTGGCAAGCATCCTCTATTTCAACCAACACGTGTTTGTCTGATGTAGGAGGTTGAAGTTCCGACACCATTCTTTTCAACTCGATGACCTGTTCGGTCAGATAACCTACCGCCTCGGGCAGCTTATCAAATGTTACTGTTTCGTTTTGCATACGCCAATCGTTTTTAATTGTTCGATGGCAAAGGAAACAGGTGTTTCAATGGTGGGGTCATCCACCCAAATATAACTATGATATAACTTTTTGATGGTGGTAAGTGATGATTACAAGGGATTTAAGTATATTTATAACAATGTAACGCATAGAAGAACAATAAAAAATAGCCTCCATGTGGTTGTATCATATGAGAACAACAACTAATCCACAGAGTTAATCAACAGACCTTGACCACTTTTCTGATTACAGGACAAATGAAGAAGAAATTTAACGTAAGCAAAACCCGCACGAACTTTGGCCGAAAAATAAAGATTGTTTCTTGTATTGTATGTGTTTTTATATCAGCCTATCATAACAGAATTATCTGACATTTTGTCACATGTGAGCATTGGCATGCTATTTGCGTTTCTTATAAATAAATGACATCTGTATTCCGTTGTATAATCTAAGTTGCAACGGGCAAACGTCTTTGGGGACAATGGCATTTCTTTCAAAAAATCAATCTCAATAAAAAAAGATACTATATATGTCAAAAACAAGTATACCAGCAGAAATAAAACGATTGCTATGGCTCAAAGCAGCAGGTAGATGTGAGTTTGAGGGATGCAATAAAATCCTTTACGAAGGAGATGTAACGAAGGAGTATGGGAACTTTGGAGAACTATGCCATGTCATTGGTGACTCACCAAATGGACCACGCGGTGGAGAACAGTCAGAATCATTGGCAAAAGACATCAAAAATATCGTATTAATGTGTCCTAATTGTCATAAGATAATAGATTCAGATACAGAAAAGTACACAATAGAAATAATAGAAGGGATGAAGAAACGTCACGAGGACAGAATTCGGCTCGTGACAGGTATAGCGCATGACAAAAAGAGCCATGTGGTGACGTATTATAGCAAAATCGGGAAACACCTTCCCGACTTCTCGTTCAATACAATCTCTTCTGTCTTGTTCCCAGACTATTTCCCTGAGTCAAGTACAGCAATTGAGATTAGCATGAAAGGAAATGCTTTAAAGGATTCTGATTCAACTTTCTGGGAAATAGAGGATAATAACTTGCGAATTTCATTTGATCACGAGGTAAAGCAACGAATTTCCCATTCCGAAACAAAACATATTTCGTTATTCCCATTTGCAGATATGCCTTTGCTGGTAAGACTAGGTACATTATTCAACGACATCCGCGAGTTAAAAATCTATCAACCACATCGTGATACTAAAAAGTGGCAATGGTTGGAGAGTGGTGATGAAGACATTAAGTTTGAACTTATCGAACCAGAAGATAAGAGTAAACAGCCTGTCCTTGTTTTTGCGTTGAGTGCTACAGCTATCAGGGAGAGAATCAGAACATTGTACTCTGGTCAGGAAGTCTCAATATGGATAGTCACCAGCACAAACCCGAATAATGATTTCTTAAAAACAGAAGCAAAACTCACAGAATTTGCAAACATCACAAGGCAGGTACTTGACAAAATAAAGATTTCATCTGTAGGCTACAATGAGATTTTCGTTCACATGGCCATGCCTGTTGCTTGCGCGTTTACGCTCGGTCACGTTTGGATGCCCAAAGCTGACCTGAAACTAGTACTATATGATTATTATAACAATACTGAAAACAAAACAATTACAATTGAATAGGATATGAGAATTTTGACAACAGAAGAACACAAGCAATTCAATGAGATTTTTGAAAATTTGGGTGCTTCTCTAGACGTACCAGAATCAAGATATGATGAACTGGTAAGCAGCTATCAGGCTGTAGGTAAGTTCCTAGGAGATGAATCGTCTCCTCTAGCACCATATAAGCCAGAAATACAACCACAAGGTTCGTTCCTGCTCGGAACGATGATTACTCCTATCAACGAAAACGATGACCTTGACATTGACTTAGTATGTGAGCTGATGGAAAAACATCCAAGTTGGACAGCAGAAAACTTAAAAGCAATAGTTGGTGATAGATTAAACTCTTCTGAACGCTACAAGAAGTTATTGGACGAAGAGGGTCGTCGATGCTGGACTCTCTTATATCGTAAGGATTCTGACAACGCGAGTAACAAATATCACATGGACATCCTGCCATGTGTGAATAACGAGAAGACTCGTCTTCGGGAGCAATATTTCAGTGTGTCGGTGGAACAGGTTGAAAAGCTCGCTTTACGCATCACAGACAAGAAACTTCCTAACTATAAATACGAGACAGATAGCAAAAAATGGCTTAAGAGTAATCCGTTTGGCTATGCCAAATGGTTTGAGGATAGATGTAGTATCTTAACTCGGAGAACAGTGCTGTTATCAGAAGCAAAAATTGGCAATGTGCCAGCATACAAAGAGAAGAAAAGTCCTTTGCAACGTGTCGTTCAGATACTTAAACGTCACCGTGATATGATGTTCAACGGTGATGAGAATAAACCGATCTCTATTATCATCACAACATTGGCTGCACGTGCATATAACAAAGAAACCGACGTGCTCGATGCGTTGGTAAACGTGGTGAATAGTATGGAGAAATATATTGAGCGTGACTCGCGAACAGGTCAGTATATTGTGCAGAATCCCGTGAATTCTGAAGAAAACTTCGCAGACAAATGGATTGAAACGCCACAGAAGCAGCAGAACTTCTTCGCATGGTTAAATCAAGTCAAGCAAGACGTGGAACAAATCACAGAAAAGAAAGGAGGTTTGCAGTTAATTGCAGAGTCAATGAACAAACCTTTTGGTAAGGACATAGTGCAGCGTACATTTAGTGCAATAGCTAACAATCAGCGCAATAGTAGAGATAATAAAACTTTAAGGGCAACGGCAACAGGAATCTTAGGAACTGTTGGTACAGCAGTGAAAGCACATACATTCCATGGCGATAAATAAATGAACAAAGAAAAGAAATTCACGATAGCACATCAGAAAGCATTTTTGCGGCAAGCTTATCCAAACGGACACTTCTATGAAGAAACTCCATCGAGTTTCTTCTGGAAGTATTCCGTGCATCCCTCACCGTTGAGTGGAACATACCAGTTCAAAATTCATTATAGGGAGGGAAAGCATGTGGACGTATTTGCAATAGACAAGCTAATGCTATGTGAAGGGAAGAAGAAGTTGCCGCATGTCTATAATACAGACAAGCAGCACCTTTGTATCTACCATCGTCCATCAGAGGAGTGGAATGCTTCACACAAGATTTCAGAAATTGTACCATGGATTTCAGAATGGTTTTACTACTATGAAAACTGGCTTGTTACAGCTAAATGGCTTGGAGGTGGTATACACGGAGGGAAAAAGGAGTGATATACGCTCCATATTCAACAAAAGAATTGTCGAGTTAGGTAACTGCTAAACAAGAGAATGTTCTTGTCTAAACAATCTTCCTATCCAATTTAATCTTACTCTCCGCTTCCGTGTGCGACATCTTGCGCTCAATGGTAGAGATTTCCACATCACGGAAGGTGTGAGCAAATACTCTCTTTATGAATGTGGCTGTCTGTAAGCGTGGCTTACCAAAAGCCTTACCGATATTCCATCCGAAGTGCATGGCATCAATGGTCTTTAATTGTGAATTGAGTTTTATGGATTCGACTTTGGACAAAGAGTCTGACAGGTAGTATTCTGTTACATATCCGCATAGGCGATGGAGGCTTTCTTCATCAAGATAGGGAACTAAAGTACGTTTCGTGTAGGTGATTACCTTATCAAGTTTCTCTTGGGATGCACGTTCTTTCTCAGCCATTGCATTGGCGCGAAGCACCTCATACTCAGATGGCTGATTAGATTCTTCAATAGAAGGTGTGGCGTCTTCCTTTGGAAGTTTAGCCTCTCCTTCGTTAGTTTCAGAAAACATGGAAGTCGAAACCTCTTCTGACGTGTCAGATGTGGTTTCGACTTCAACTAATGATTCTGGAGCGATAGGTTCAATATCTACAACTTCCTCAATAGATTCAGGACATTCTTCAACTACCATAATCTTATTACGGTAGCACTCAAATCTCATGAAGCATTTTTCTATTGCAGGGGAAAGGATTTGACTAAATGCCATTTGCAGATTGAGGTAGATGGCACCCATCACGATGGAACAGACTACGAGAACGAGGTAGCTACTGAACTCGTCCCAACCATAATGTAATGCAGTCTGACGAGCTAAAACGCCAATGACTACTATTGTACTGAAAACCATCAGATGCAATGTAATATGTTCTATCTTTCTCTGCTCCATAGTGATATTTGCTAATCGTTTGTGTGCAAATGTATATCATTTATTTTTAGCAAAATGCGAGGATTTGCTCATCTATGGGCTTTTGACGATATATCTCATCGGATGTCACCACGTTACACTCCTTATAATAAGCGAGTTGTAACTTTCTTGTTTTTTGTGAAAATAGTTGGTGGAACGGGGTTGAAGGTCTTAAGACAAAGAATATCTGCACTATTTCCGGTCAAATAATGCAGATATTCTGATGGGAAAGATGAACGTCTTATTAACAAGACAATGTGCTACTAGTTCCTTTGTTGAGATATAACAGAATATTGTGGTCTTGCTTACGTGCAACTTTGTTTATCAGCCACTGTCTGAACTCTATGGAATGCCCGGTATCTATTAGATAGGATAGGGCAATAACCATATCCATATTATATACATCGGCACTATAGCCGCTCTCTAATTCAATGTACTTGCATACCTTGTACTCTTTCAAGACATTGGTTCTCAATATCCTTTTGATAGCAGCGTGGATAACCCCTGCCGTTGTATTGAACAAGTCGGCAATCTCCCATGTGGTCATCCATACCTTGCCATCAGAGATATGGATGCCATGTTCGTTGTTGGTTATGATTCCTCGTTTCATCGTAGTAATTTATTTGAGTGAAATCTTATTGGCTGTCTCTCGCTTCTTGGAATTGACCAAATCGGCATAAATTTGAGTGGTGGTTACGTTCTTATGCGTTAGCATCTTTGAGACCGTGTAGATATCAGTACCCAAGGAGATTTGTATCACGGCATAGCTGTGCCTAAATCCGTGGAAGGTGATGGGCTTGGTTATTCCCGCCTTTTTGAGCCAGTTCTTCAGCGGATAGTTAATCATGCTCCGTTTCAATCTCTTGAACACTTTGCCTGTTCCAGGTGTTCCGCATAGTTCGTAGGCTTCGTTACTGATGGGCAGTGTTGCCTCCGTTTTCGTTTTCTGTGTTCTGATACGCAGACAATAGCCTTGGTCGGCAGCGAGGGCAAAGTCCTCCCATTGAAGATTTTGAATGTCACTGATGCGTAAACCTGTCAGACAAGCGAACAGAGAGGCTGCTTTCAGTACGGGAATGTCGCAGGGCGTGGCGGCAAGTTGTTTCACCTCGTCCAGTGTCAGGTACTCTTTCTTCACTTCTTGCGGTTCGATTTTATCAAGATGGTCATTGATGTTCTCCCGAAGCCATTTGTCCCGATAGGCAATCTTCAATAGGCCTCGAAATGTGGAATAATAGCCGGATGCCGAATTGAGGGATATGGAGCGACTACTGCGTTTGAGTTGCTTGGCATGAAGCAGATACTCACGAAACTTCTTACATAAGTCCACGTTCACCTCGCCAAACGTGCAATGACCTTTGACGAAGTTATGGAAATGCTGATAGACGAACTGCCATTTCTGGTCTTTGTTACGGCACATCTTCTTGAAGTAGGCGAGAAAGTCGGCCTTCTGTTTGGTCTTATCCAAGAAACCGAACTCTTCATTGATAAGCGACTGTACCCGGATGCAACGGATTGCCTCTGCCTTGTTCAACATATCGTTGTTGAACTCTCGTTCCATCTCGTTCTTCGGATGGGCGTAGATGTAGATGCCGAGGTATTCCCTGCGGCTCATCTGCATGGTTTCGGGGTTGCGGACTGCCGGATAATAATCCAGATACAAGGAGATACGGTTGTTACGAATCGCTCTCTGGCGAACTGTTACTTTTGTACACGTGTGTGTCATGCTGTTTGATATTTAGAGTTTTACATTTGTTCGGTGCAAAGGAATAGGGTGATTCAATGGTGACAGCACCCACCGAAGAATAACTTATTCAATCTTTGGGGCGGCAAGTAGTTTATCCAACTCAGCCTTGGAAATAAGTGTGTATTTACCCTTCTTCACCTTCGGGATTTTGTGATACGTTGCGTAATGATAGAGCTGGTCACGAGTGAGGTTGAACTTCTCCATCGCTTCCGGCACGGTATAATACTTTGGCTCCTCAGACGCAGCCACTCCTTTGGCTATATCCACATGCTTCTTGGAGTAGTACACCATGATGCCCTCCTTCTTTTTGGGAATGGCATTCTTGGAAACGAAACAGTAGACAGCGGCTAAGGTCATGCCGAACTTCTCCTGTATTTCTTGGGTACTGTACCATTCCGTGATGTCGGGGTTCGGTGCTTTCTTGGCAAAGTAAGCATCTATGTGCTTCTTGCTCCAGTAGGTCTTGCCACGATTGAATGTCCGAGGGATATTGTTCTTCTTTGCGATGGCAAATACCCATGACTCTGCCACATTGAATTTCTCTTTGACTTCGGCTGTGGTGTAGAAGTCGGTGATGGGAGTCTTCTCTTTTGTTGGTATATGGAACTCTGTCGGGTGATTGAAAAGCTCATCAATATCCTCTTTCTTCAAAAGATACTTGAAGCCTAACCGGATAACCTTTAGCTCTCCACGCTTAATGTAACCATATACGGTCGGTCGAGTTACACCAAGATAAATTGCGGCTTCCGTGATTGTAAGAAAAGGCTTGTTTTTGATTCTTTCAATCGGCTTTTCCTCAATCTTTTTCTCCACGATTTGATTGTTCGCCTTGATGGCATCGTCACGCTTCCTCTTTTTGTAGAGTGCGTTGGCGCATTGTTTGGAGCAACACGCTGTTGTAGTCTTTTGGGCGATAAACTCTTTACCACACCAAGCGCAAATTCGCTTAATTTTTAGGTTACTGCTCATTTTATTACATCTTTATTTCTCCGTTTTTCTGTCAATTCCCGTAAAATCGTGTAAAATGGCGTAAAGTTTCTCTACTACCTTTCCACGCAATTCGCGAGCCTGTGACAAGCGAGCAACAAATGCGGTACAAAAATGAGCTGAGAAAGCCTTATAAACGATGTGTATCGCTTACAAGGCTAAAAAGAAAGGCGCTCAAAATGAACGCCTTGATAATCATTGATGCTATATGCTAATCGTTGGTAATCACCACTTACTTGCCGATGCAAAACTTATCAAATATGTTGTTTAGTATGTCGGTGTCGGTGATTTCACCGGTGATAGTGCCGATATGGTGCATTGCACCGCGAATATTCTCGCTTATTAAATCCGATGAAATGCCGTCAAGTGCAGCACGCCTTGCCTCAATAACCTCTTTCAAGGCGTTGTTCAACGCATTGTAGTGTCTGATATTGCTAACAAAAACCTTTGAATTTACATCGCTCGCAACGAAATCTTTCGTTATCGCATCGAAAATATCCTCAATTCCCTGCGAGTTCTTGGCACTGATAAACACAGCCCCTTTGTTTTTCAACGTATCTTTGTCTTTAACGCTTAAATTAGATATATCCTCCTTGTTAATTACAAGAATTACTTTCTTATCTTTTAGGTTGATACTCTCAATTTCATTATTTGTCGTCTCGCTATCGCAATCTATCTCTTGCTGCAAAAACTTCAACTGGTAATCTATCGACGCCATATCGTCCAACGAAGAATCCACAAGATACAAAACAACTTCCGCCCTCTGTATTGCTTGAAACGAACGCTTTATTCCCTCCTGCTCTATCTCATTATCACTTTGCCTTATTCCCGCCGTATCAATAAACCTCACCGTTATGTCATTCACATTAATAGTTTCTTCAACCGTATCGCGAGTTGTACCCTCTATTGCCGACACAATACTGCGGTTGTCCTTTAATATAGCGTTCATCAACGTGGATTTGCCACTGTTGGGCTTACCTGCAATAGCCACCGGCACACCTTTACGAAAAGCATTGCCTTGCGAAAACGTGGAGACCAACATCTCCAATCTCTGCCGGGCTATATCCAATTGGCTAATCAAATCTTTTCTATCCACAAACACTTCATGTTCTTCCGAAAAATCTATCTCCAACTCCAACAACGAAGCAATCTTCAAAAACTTCTCACGTAATGCTTTCAACTCCTCATTATATCCGCCCCTCAATTGATTTATCGCCAAATCGTGCGATGAAACATTACCCGACTGAATTAAATCGGCAACTGCCTCGGCTTGCGACAAATTCATCTTGCCATTAAGAAAAGCTCTCATAGAAAACTCGCCTTTGTCCGCCATTCTTGCACCTTTGTCAATGAGAAGTTGAAGAATTTCTTGCCTTATAAACAAACTGCCATGATGTGATATTTCAATCGTATCTTCGCCGGTAAATGAATGCGGAGCCTTAAAAACACTAACAACCACCTCATCAACAATTTTTTCTTCCTTATATATAGTACCAAAATACAGAGTATTTGCCTTCGCAATATCCTTAAACATCGCTTGACTGTTGTTAAACATCATTTTTCTCTTGTTAAACGGCACAAAAACCTCGTTAGCAATATCCAATGCCCTTTGACCTGACATCCTTATCACACCTATTGCCGAAACTACATTGCCTGTTGCAGGTGCAACTATCGTATCTTGTAAATTCATCGCCTTTATTATAAACTATTTCAAGGCAAAATTACGAAAAAATGCACGTATTGGCTTTGCTTGGCAAGAAAATTTTCATTTATTTCCTTTCATTTATCCAAATCAAAATACTTATATATGAGTATTGGCTATATAATTTTAATATCTTACTTTTGCAAATTGAATTTTTTATAGGAACAATCATCATGAGCATAAATGAATTTTTCTCCTCGTTTCTTATGATTATAAACGAGATGAGTCCGTATCTTTTATTGGGCTTTTTGATTGCGGGCATTCTGCACGTACTTGTACCGAAGAAGTTCTACAAAAAATATCTTTCCTCTAACAATAAATTCTCCGTGCTTTGGGCTGCTATACTTGGCGTGCCGCTTCCACTCTGCTCGTGCGGAGTTATACCAACCGCCATCGGACTTAAAAACGAAAACGCCTCCAAAGGTGCAGTCGCTTCCTTTCTTATCGCAACCCCACAGACTGGTATCGATTCCATATTGGCAACTTTCTCCGTTATGGGCTTAGGTTTTGCAATCATACGCCCCGTTGCCGCACTTATCACCGGCATCTGCGGCGGCTTACTCATAAATAAGTATGTTACAACCTCATCTTCCGATTCCACCACCACTGCTTCTTGCTCCATATCCACAGAAAAACAAAGCGAAAAAGCCGATAACATCTTGCGAAAACTCTACAAAGTGTTTCGATATGCTTACTTTGAAATGATACAAAACATAGGTTTGCGTTTAATCGTCGGACTTTTGCTCGCTGCGTTGATAAATATCGCCATTCCTGATGAGTTTTTCTTACATTTTGGTTCGCAACCGATGTTGCAGATGCTTATCATCTTGCTTATTGCAGTGCCAATGTATATCTGTTCAACAGGAAGCATACCCGTTGCAGCGGCATTAATGCTCAAAGGCCTTTCCCCCGCAGCGGCGTTAGTGATGCTTATGGCAGGCCCTGCCGTCAATCTCGCTTCAATACTCGTAGTAAAAAAATCCTTAGGCAGCAAATTCACTTGGATATACTTACTTACAATCATCATCGGCTCAATTTTCTTTGGTTTCCTTATAGATATTATCGGCATAACGCCGCAAATATCCGTTGGCGACGCCTCTTGCTGCACAGATATGAGACAAACGACACATCAACCTTACATTTGGAGAACTTTATGCTCAATATTGTTAGTTATATTCATAATCTACGCTTTGACGATAAAGTTTTTGGATAAATTCAAGACCACAAAAACATCTTCCACCGAAGTCAACGCACCAAAAGTAACAACATACAATGTTGATGGTATGCACTGCAATCACTGTAAGCGAGCAGTAGAAGAAGCCGTTCTTAAAGTCAATGGTGTCATTGAGGTGCAAGCAAATGTTTCAGCCCACACCTTAACCGTTACAGGCAATGCCAAGGCGAAAGATGTTCAACAAGCCGTTGAAAGTGCCGGATTTGATTTTTTGTCTTAAAGACGTACAACACATCTTGAAATTAGCGTGATTTATACGAAAATATAAGTATTTCAGACGCTGACTTTAAGGGAATAAACGTAAATCTAAGGCGGTAAGCCAAAAAGTTCAAAACAATCACACAAATTTATAGGTATCGTTCAGACATGAGCATTGAAAATATTTAATTTTCATTGGCAGAGAATTTGTTTTTTCGGCAGAGAATTTCAGAAAGTTGGCTACTAATTTCAGAAAGTCGGCTTGCAATTTCGGAAACATCAATACGGACTACTCAATTTACCTAGGTATTTTACCCTAATTTACCTAAGTCTTTTGACATCTCCGAAGCCGACTTTTCAAAATTACAACTGATTTCTCCAAATTTCAGAGAAGTCATATCTTTTTTATGATAAAAATCTTGGATTTTTATCATAAAAAGTTTTGGCTTTCCATTGTCTCTTGCACTGTTTCGATTTTCGTCGAACTCACGTTAATTCAATAAGGTCTATCACTAAAAATTTCAATTTTTTATATAAAAATTTATTTTTTGTTCTTACTAATCAATACTTCGGTCGCACCTACGCCGTATTTTCGCATTGAAGCAGGAAAGAAATGCAAGAAAGAATAACGGTTCAACTCTTCTTCAATATTGTGTTTCAACACGCCCTGTCCTACTCCGTGTATAAAAACAATCTTATCTAAGTTCATCGCTATCGCTTTGTCCAAGCACTTGCGGAAATAATCCAATTGAATGTTTAACATATCGGCTGCCGAGAGATTGGCATCGCTATCTGTAAGTTCTTCTATGTGTAAATCCACTTCGGCTTCGCCTTTGGCAACTATATGTTTGTCGAAAAAAGATGTAGGTTTGGCTTGCTGTACCTTGACAACAACGCTCTCGGCTTGCATATCTTGAAGTTTCTTTGCTTGTGCTTGTATCTGAGCCGATGTTTTCTCGTACTGTGCCGCAATATCGTGGGTAGAAAGACTAATAATAGGAACAAGCAACGCTTTTTCAACAAACAAACCGCTTTGTTCAAAGCAACCTTCTTTGAAAAACTTCGACGTGCGTATCTTTATCTCGTAATTGGCAGGCATAAGCACAGTCTTGGAAGCATCTTTATGAAGCAATAATTGTATAACTCCCGATGTCCATTTCTCCAACTCTTTATCTTCTATCGTTGCCAAAAGCAAACGCGATTTTTCCTCAACGCTGCCGTAATCTTCTCCCTTGAAACAATTGTTTTGCTCGTCTTTAAGGAATAGGGAGTAAAGAAGAGTGTAATCGGAGTTATTGACTAAATACACAAAGTACTCTCCCGACATCATCCATTTCTGATCGCAAGGCACAAAGGCAAGATAAACGCCTTTGTCTTTCTCTTGTCCTTTGCGAGAAAGGTAGAGGCGTTCCATACGGGTGTCGTCGGAAGAATCGAAAGGCACATCATCGTTTTCGTCATAGACTGCCGAAAGATTGTTGTTATCTTCGGGCTTTGAGCAAAACATCTTACCGGCCTTGTCTTCAACGAAATCCAACACAATCTCTTTTGTAAGGGTGGGGATTTCAAAGCCATCGACTTCAACATTAACCAAACTCGGCGAAACAATCTTAGTTATAACGCCGCCGCCTTCGGCGTCAAGAAACTTAACTCTGTCCCCTACTTTGAAAGTTCTCATATCTATGTTATTTTATCAATTTATCTGCTAATAAGTTTAAATTTAAGCCATCGAAATTGCCGCTTGAAGACATAAGCAAGCAGGTGTTTTCATAATGTTCGTTAGTTAAAATATTCAACAATTCGTCTATATCGTTTGTTACTATCAAACCCTCTTTACCGAAAGCCTTATAAACATCGTCTTTGTCCAAATCGGGCAGACGTTTCAAAGCAAGGGCGTGAGGATTGTAATATACAACAGCCTTATCGCTCAAATCCATAGTTCCTTTGTACTGTTTAAGGAAGTCTTGTGTCAAAGAAGAATAAGTGTGTAACTCCATAACGGTAATAAGTCTTCGCAAAGGATATTGTTGTTTGACTGCCGAGATAGTGGCTTTAAGTTTGGAAGGAGAGTGTGCGAAGTCCTTAAACATTATTGCTTCGGGACTCTTCTTTATTGTCTCCAATCTTTTTGATGCCCCTTCAAAGGACTGCATAGAAGTGAGAAATGTCTCGTTTGAAATACCCGCTTTTTGACATGCAATCATCGCTGCGTGCATATTTAATAGGTTATGGTCGCCGAAAATTTGCAAACGGTATTCTTTATTGTTGTGATAAACGTAAGTTACTTCGTCTTCAACCTTGTGGCTAAGCACATCGTAAGGCAGTTTCTCTATATCAGAGCGAGAGGATTGGGCTACGTCGCACACGTTCTTATCTTCGCTGCAATAGATAAGCGTTCCGCCATGTGAGATTTTGTCTGCAAAGATTGAAAATTGCTCTTTGTACTTTTCAAACGTAGGAAAGACATTGACGTGGTCCCACTCTATGCCTGTGATTATGGCAATGTTTGGCATATAAAGATGAAACTTCGGTCGCAAATCTATCGGGGAAGTAAGGTATTCATCGCCCTCTAAAACCATAAACTTGGCTTCATCGCTCATCTTTACCATTACATCAAAACCTTTAAGTAAAGCCCCAACCATATAATCCGTTTCGATACCTGCAAACTTAAAGGCGTGAAGTATCATTGCTGTCGTGGTAGTTTTTCCGTGTGAGCCGCCAACGACTATACGTATCTTATCTTTGGACATTTGATAAAGAAATTCGGGATAAGAATAAATCTTTAACCCCAATTCCTTTGCTTTAAGCAATTCGGGGTTGTCTGCTTTGGCATGCATTCCGAGTATAACGCAATCCAAGTCGGAAGTGATACGTTCTATATGCCAACCAAGAGTGTCGGGTAAGATGCCATATTGTTCCAAACGCTCCTTGGCAGGAGAGAAAATCTCGTCATCTGAACCTGTTACTTCGTATCCTTTTTTCTTTAATGCAATCGCCAAATTGTGCATCGCACTTCCCGCAATTGCTATAAAATGTACTTTCATCTGAATGTTATGTATTATATTCTTAAACTCACTCTCAAACGTTTGGCAAAAGTAATATATTTTGAGCAAACAAAGTATATTTTTCTTTATATACAAGCCACAGTTCGCTTATCTTAGTAAAGGAAAGCAAAAAGGTGTAAGACTTACTTCCTTTTCTTACACCTTTATATTATCGCACAGCAAACAATGTTTGTTTTTATTGAACAATGATTTTCTTGCTTGCCGTTCCCGATTTAGTTATTATTTTAACGATATACGTTCCTTTCGGATATGAAGAAACATCTATTGAAGTATTATAAGCATTCGGATTTGTTGTAAGAATTTTTTGTCCTTGCTCATTAAATATTTCTATACCATGAATTTTGAATGAACTTTGCACCATAATATTCTCGCTTGCAGGATTAGGAAAAACGTAGGTGTAATTTTCAACCTCAATGCTTACGGCAGAAGAAACTGTATCATCGTCATCTTCGCCAATAAGAGGAAACATATACACTCCTTCTATTGTAGCATAGTAGTCAAGTAAAGATTGTGCATAATTGGAATCTAATCCTGTTGTATCTACATAACGGAAATCCTTCCAGTCTGTTTGAAATGTTGAATACGGAACATCTTCAGTAACAATTAAACGAAAAAACGTAGCACTAGTCATTATTGACTGTGGATTGCAGCGTTTATCGGATTTAATAAGTGGAATAATAATTTGATCGTCCATCAGAGTAAAATAATTCATTGGAACATTCCAGTTATATTTTGCCGCATACAAACTATCATAATACATTTCTCCGTCTTTTTCGTAAATATGAGGTCTTGCAAAATCTGTTATAACAAAGAAATCTCCAATAACTTTCACAGGATTATCAAATATCAATTCATAGTAAGGGTAAATATTCCCATTCTTTATTAAAACATCAGACAAAACTTGTTCTTCTAATATATTAAAAGATGTATCTGCTATGCCTATATAGTTATTCACAATAAGTGCTTTCTGTTTTACACATATATAACCGGCAACGCCTATTATTTGCAAAGAATCATTTGCATGAAATAATTGTGCAATATCAAATGTATTAAACATATATGTCTTACCAGACAAATCCCAGCCTATTATAGCATCGGAAGACACACTATCACCACAATCAAACTCAACACAACCTTGATTTGAAATCGCATCGGGTAACAAATATTTCTTGCCATTATGTTCTTCCACCTGTGAAAAAGAAACAGAAGCAAAAACACTTAATAAAACGAATAAAACAATCTTTTTCATTTTTATTTCCTCCTTCATTTTATTGACATATTATTGAATAAATTGATTGCATTGGAGTTGTATTAATTTGAATCGGATGAACAGAAATAGGTGTGATATTATATTCAAATTTTTCAAGACGCTTAATAGGTTCTATTTGTTTAACTTCAAATTTAATAGTATTCGTACAACTTAAAACTGAAAAATCCCCCTGTTTTTTATCAAATAGCAATATTTTATTACCCCTTATTCCAATTGCCATATAACATAGCTTTTTTTTATATTCATACGCAACAAGATTTTTATAATAATTAGCGTTTTCATTATTATCAGGAATTGTAACGATTGTTGTGTAGCCAGTACCGTTCAATGGACGTAATGCAAAAATATTATCATTAAATCCTGTGTAAGGATTTTTGATTAAACATAACAATTCATTTCTATAATAATCCATTCTCATATCTTTTAATTCTGACCTCATTTCATTATATTGATCAACAGCCTGAGTTTCCAAAACATTCATATTACGAAGATCTATGGAACTAATACTCGTTCCACTCATAATATCCATAGCAGAATATCCCACAATTGCAATGTCTTTTGTCAATTCATTAGAACTTTCTAACAAATATTTATAATCTCCTGCATCGCCAGTATATAATTGGGGAGTTCGATACTCATAACCTATGTAACGATGTAAATCATTTTTGTTGTGTGATGATAACGTAAAAAACCATTTTTATATTGCCCCAATACAGCAACACGTTGCGCACTATGTCGAATATCCAATAGTTTATAATCTTTATTAAGATATAATTCGCAGTACATAGAAGACAAGTTAAAATCAATAGTACGTTGCGTACTTGTTACCATTACCGATTGCATCTGTGCTTGACTCTTTGTCGGGCATAATATTACCGAACTTATCAGTAACATTAAAAATGTAATTTTTCTCATTTTTATATTATTTTTAATTATTTACAATAATATTCTGCAAATATATAAATATTTTTGTGAAACAACCAAATTTTTTTTACAATAAATTAATAAAAAATTTTCAAAACTATAATGAAATATAGGTTACTGTGAAGACCTAAAATTAATATCACTAAACAAAAAATTAGTGTTAAACATTAATAAAATAATTACTCACACTATTTTATTAGTGTGAGTAATTATTTACTGAAAACACATTAAAATTTTTGAAGATACGTCTAACAAAAATTATAAAAGTAAAAATAAAATTTTATTCCTCTTATTACAATATGACTTTGATTGAAAAGCCGCCTTCTGTCGTGGAGTTAGGATAAGAAGATGATATATATGGAGTGTTGATAGTCATATCGAAAAAGGCTTTCAATATTATCTTTTCCGTCAATGAGTACTCGCCTGAAATATTCAATGTCGTAACCTTTGTTCCTGCTGATATTAGATTAACATCTTGGTCTATCTTTCTAAGAATTGTCTTGTTGCTGGTTATGGATAAATCGGCTTTCAAAAGAATATCGCTCTTAAATTCTCTCGAATTACCACCGCCCGTTCTCACGGTAACCCTTACGTCCTTGAAACGATAACCGCCACCGGCAACAATACTGTTTCGCTGAACTTCCGTTAATTGGTTGTTGGAGAATGATAGATTTAAGTTTCTCTCTTTTCGTATCTCAAAATTCAATTGGAATGAGTTTTTCAAATTAATATCAATCTTCAAAAGCGGAGATAACTGCTCGGCAATAGCAACTTGGTCTATGGACTGCTTTGGTACAAAATTGCTGTTTAATGTATTTCTCACCCACTCCGTTCCATAATCGTACGAAGAAACATCGGGTACGGAAGTATTGGTATAAAATGAAGTGATATTGTAGTTACATGTATAGTTGGAAGATAATGTTATGGAGTTCGCCCATTTCTTCACCCATTCCAATTTACTAAGACCTGTCCAAGTAATTCGCCAATTAGGCATAGGCATCTTTATGAATGGAGAAAGGCTTTGCGAGGAAGCGTCCTTGTTAAGATATGCCGCCAAAAAGGCCGGTAACAACACCTGCTGCGATGATGAACCGTAGCCGTCAGGCCAATACTGATTGGAAGCCGTATCCCAAACGTCCATTCCCGAATAATCACTGTTGGCAGCCATATTTTTATCCCTTAAACGATTTGCAATAATGTGTCGATTGGACATAAACTTCTCGAAAGTTTCACTTACATTGTTCTTGTCGGTTTTGCTAAACAATGTTCCTATTGCCACAACGCTTATAGAAAATGTTCCGTTTCTGTATGCGGATAATGGTCCTTGTATTTCGTTATCAATATTGCTAAACTTATAATAAGCTGAATACTGCTCGGTCATCGTTCTTTTGAAACTCAAATCAATATTAAAGTCCTTGGCAGGTTCAACTTTGATTTGGGCTGTTATGTTTTCCGAATGTTTTTGCACCAATGCGGAATTGAACATAGTATCTCTTGTCAGCCAATCATTGGCTATTGCATCCGGCATAATATCTTTTTGAGAGCCAAGTATAAATCCTACGCCCGGAGCCCACTTGTCTCTATCCGACATTCCAAAAAATCTTGCGCGAGGCATAAAGCCCGGAATATATGTTCCGTCATTCAAAGAATATGTTATAGAGGCGCTCTTAATAGATGTAAGCAATCTTATAGAGAAATACAACGCTTCTTTGAAATAGTTCTTACGCTCAACAGTATCTGTTGAATCTTTTACAGTGTCTTTCTTTAATTTGATGTTTTCTGCACCTTTAAGTTGTTTAGGTGCAAACTGAGGTAATTTTTGCTTATCCCTTGCATCGTAAGCCGTTTTGATAAACGGCACTTTATTATATAAAGTAGTGAATGTCATTCCGCCGGTTGCGTTCAAACGTCTTGAATTTTCGATAACATTTCCCAACGACTCGGTTGCATTGGTTGAGCCTTGGAATGTGTATTGAGCATTGTAACTACCATTCAAACGAACCCAGTTAAGCATTGGTATTTTGTTTATCGGTACATTGTAATTCAAGCGAACATTCTGAGTGAATTGCATTGCCTTACCAAGTTCCATTATGCTCTGACGAACAGAATCTCGTTTCTCCTTAGTGTCTATTCTTCCGCGAGGTTCTTCTATCAAAGCGTTCATCGTAGCAGAATATTCCATACGTAAAGAATTGGTTATATCGTACTTTACGCCGTATTCTCTATTCCAATAAAAGTTCTTGTAGTAATATGGTTCCATTATCACCAATCCTGCACTTTTGCTACGCATCAATGTTTCTTGATAATCGCGAAGCATATCGCTCTTGAAAGTTATGTTCTTTGGTATGTAATTCAAAGTAAAATCTCTTAATATCGCCCATTGTTTTCCCTTAAATAGAGGTATTTTGCTGAACGGTTTAAGACCTTTTGTCTGAGAATCGTATTGATAATTCAACAGCAATCGGCTTTGAATTTGATTATTGTATTCTATATCTGTCGTTCGACGGAAAATCTTAGAATAAGAATAAGACAAAGAGAAGTTCTCCACATCATAGAAATGACGTCGTAACGATGAAGTTCCCATACGCTCTTTTCTAAAATTCATAATAGAGAAATTAGTTATAGAGGTATAGTCTTGAACCATATGGCGAATAGAATCTCTTTCCCTTTCCGTACGATAAGACAACAAATCGTCTTTCAATAATACGTCAGGGTCTAACGGATTATATCTCGGATTGCTTACTGTCCTCGAATAATCGAAATGGAAAGGTATTCTCAGTCCAAAATTACTCGGGAAAAATTTGCCAAACTCCAAATTGGTTGCAATATCAAACGAACCGACATTGTCTTGCGAGATAGTAGAAATCTTTTGTTCTATCGTACCAAAGCCGGCACTTCTATACGAGCCGCTCAAAGCCAAATCGCCCAAATCCGCTAAGTTAGCACGCATCGAACCTCTTGCTGCCCAACCTGCTTTCTTATTAAAATCAGTAAGACGTAATTCATTAACCCAAAGTTCAACACTCTTAGGTAACATATCATCGTCATCGGCTGCGCTTTGCTTCTTAGGGTTTCTAACACCAATCATAAAGACTTTAACTTCGGCGATGTTAGGATTTCCCAAAACGGTAATCTTTCTATTGCCTTTATATTCGGTATATAATGTATTATTAGAATAATCCATATTTCCCGAACGAACAAAAGAGTTTCGTCTTTCCTTGACTTTTACAAGGGAATCCAATTGAATTTCTATTTCATTATCCGAAGGCCAAATAACATCTCTATCCAATGCAGAAGCATACCAAGGCGTAAATTTAATCGGCATTTCGTATTCGTAATAATTGGAAACAAAGTCAGCACCCAAACGAATGAATAACGAAACTTCTCCGTCCTTATATGAATCGTTCTCGTTTATCTTTTCGCCATGTACAAAAAGTTTTAGTTTTTTGTACTGACGCATATCATATTCCATTGTCTTATAAACAGCACGCGCATCTCCGTCTCCCAAATTGGCAACTTTCAAACTCATAGCCTGTTCGTTTTGTTGTGTTGCCGAAGTAGTGGAATACATAAGTTCTCTATCGATTCCGGGAGGTAAAACGTATGGTACAGGTGAACGCTTGCCATTCTCTTCAATATTTACCGTACCAACGGTAAAGGTGGTATTTTCATCATGTATCGATGGATTGTATGCACCATTTGAAAGCAAGTTATCATCATATTTTCTCCACTCGGCACTAACCAATTCCAATGTAGCAAAACGAAGAATAACCGGCTGCTCAAATCCTCTTAAAAATGTACGCATAAAACGTATGGATTGATAACCATTTATTGTTCCCACCTTACGACTCGGCTCTCTTACCGGAATTCTGAATTGATACCATTTACAATCTGTCTTTTGTCCGTTTGATAATGTTATGTTTCTTGCCGTTTGAATATCTGTAATGTAATTCTCGCCCACTATCATCTTATCGGGACGTAACTCTATCTCATATTCATAATAGTTTTCGGCTTCGCTTAATGTGTTATCCTGGTTAATATCTTCCACATTTGGCAAAGAAGAACTTTGAGTACTCTCGCCGGAATTGGTTACAGCGGAATTGCCCTCAGGATTATTATAACGTTTGTAACGGTCGGTAACTTTAACATTCTGTCTATCGTAATCAGTGGAACGAAAATAGGAATAATCATCGTTTGACGGGTCGTTCAATATTTTCAAAAACTCTTCATCACTTACTTGTCCCCTAACCTTATTAAGATATGCCTCAAAGAAAGACTGTTCATCAGAAGAATTTAATCCATCATAACCAATATCTTGGTATTGACGACTATTGTCTTCATTGCTAAACGCATTGACAACCGCTTGTAACTTCGGAACACGTCCCCACATAGTGGTATCAACATTGATAACCTCCGCAGAAGTAGGAAGACCGTTTTCGTATGATTTTCTACCGTCCCTAAGAATATCTTCACTAATATCGCCTAAATTAAAATAAAGTCTGCCGCCCTCACTTTCATCATTATCAATAAAAGGGTCCATAAGCCAAAACTCTATATACTCGATATTAGCAGCATCAAAGTCTGTAGCATCTATTTTACGCATTATACCTCCCCAACGACTTTGCGGATTATTCAATTTACCTTCTTCACTCAAACCTGCACTCCACATCGAAAGCGTATCATAATTATAAGGTCCTCTTTCTTCTGGATAAAAAGCAATATCAAACGTATGCAAATCCGTAGGATTACCTTCGATAATATCTTTATTCGGATAAATCTCGCTTTGTCTTACCAAACGAGCATAAGGTTTGGAAATATCGTCTTTGGTTATATTGGACGGAGCGGCTCCATTGTAAAAGTTATCGTCAATGACATACCAAGCAATCTTTGCTCTATTGAAACCGTATGCAAGTCCCGAATTTTTGAATGTTTCAGGGAACATAGAGTTTGCAGTATTGAAATCCTGCGGAGTAGAAGCCAAATACCAAGAATAAGGCGATTTCAAATCATAGGAGCGTTTAGATGTTTCAAAGTCATCAATATATGCTATACCTTGCCTGCCTATCGCCGAAGAATTTCCAGGTAAGAATACTGCCATTTCGCCCTCAAAGACCAATGTGCTTTGTGCTTTGGTATCATAGAAAGGCAACCAGTTCAAAAGTTTTGTAATAAAAGGAATGGAACGTGTTAAATGTACATCAAAGCCTGCTAATGTGTTGTTGATAGGTTCTTCTCCGTAATTTACTTTTGTTGTCAATGGACTTTCGTGCAAATTCATTATCGTTGCGCCTATTGACAACTCCGGCGAAACGGTATATGTTCCTCTAACACCCATCATTCTCTTTGTAACCATTGAAAACGTTGTGTTGCTTTCGGTGGAAACCGTGATTGGTGTTCCCGAAGAAAGATAAGCGGAGTTGATTATCCTTACACGTCCCATTGCATAATCCACCGTGTAATCCACACCCTCTTGCAGTTTGATACCTCCCGCCATAACGGACACACTGCCCTGCGGAACATTCACTGCTCCCAACGAAATCTCTCCACCCGTTGAAGAAGAGCGGTAACGTCCCTCCAAATAGAATTTATCTTTCTGTGTGTATTGCATTGCTTGGGATTTGGTCAATGTATATAAGGAATCAAAGCAATATTTATCCGCCAAATCGTTATCATTTAATTTCTCTCGCAAATCCTTACCGAATGGCTCGATGGTTGGAAAATAAATCAAGCCTCGTGAAGCATTAACCGTACCTGCACCAATCTCTGCACCGGTCACGAAATCGAAAACTCCGTCAGGATACATATTTTGTTGGTTGTCCATTCTGTCCAATCCAAATACTTGCAACAATGGAACACCTTTATAATCTCCTTCCGTGAAATATCCGGTTTGGACACCAGTCTCATCACTCAAATACAAAATATTTAATCTAAAATCCTCTTGTGCTATCTGTGAAGAACCTATCCAATAAACATTTTTCATCATAAGTTTCCACATCGGATTTTTTGTATTCAAGGTTGAAGACTTCAATAATTTAACGACCAAAGTATTTGGATCTGCCACTCCGTCATCACTAAACTCTCCAACTTGATATACAGTCGTGTCGCCCACTATTTGATATTGGAAAGCCACAGCCAAAACCTGATCATTACTCAACCCTTGATTTAACGATATGAAACCAAGTTTTTCATTGACTGTATATTCGCTTGGATTTAATCGTCTTGCACTTTCAACCTTTTCAAAATTCTGCCCCGATACAAAGCCCATACCTTGTAAGTATGAACTTACGCTGTTGATACTTCTTAAAGAATTTTTATCGACAACATTAAACAAATTATTAGATAGATAATTGTCGGGTAATTCGCTACCTTCAATATTAGTAATATATGGAGTTGTACCATAAGGTTTATTTTCTCCCAAATCGGCAAAAGCGATGATATTTCTGTTATTATTGACTGCGCTACCAACGTTAGTTCTCCATACTTCAACTTTGGTGATTATTATATTGGTGTTTAACACCGGGAACGTAGAAAGTGCTTTATTGTAATTATCGTAAAAATACTGCGCCAAAAAGAAATGTTTGTTGTCCTCGTATTCATCAGCCTTGAAATTAAATTCTTGACTTTGCGCACCGTTTTGAACAGTAATGGTACTGCTTTCACTCTTCTGTTGAGAAAAGACTGCATCTAACAACAAGTTACCAAACTTGAATTTACCTCTTATACCAAACAAATTCTGAACACCTGTAATCAATGTCGTCGGCAAAGAAAAAGAAACATTACCTGCTTCCAACAACTGAACGATGTCGTCTTCCTTGCCTTCGTATTTTAGTTTGAAAATCTCTTTTTCAAAATCGAATGTCGCACCTGTATTATAGTTTAAGTTGAAATTAATCGCCGTTCCAACCTGTGCTTGCACGTTCAATTGAATGTCTTCATCGAAATCAAAAGATGTGGTACTTCTTCGGTTTTCACTTAAAGCCATATTCTCGTTGCGATTATTGACAATAGCAAATTTCAAATCCAACGAACCGGACGGCACTATACTTATTTCCTGACCTCCAAAAATGGTCTCAAACAAATCACTATTAACCCTCATTGCCGGTATCAACGAACTCAATGAACCATCGGATTTTGAAGAAGTGGAACTCGTTGCAACAGATGATGATTTTGTCTTCCAATAAGACGAAATCATCTTGTCCATATCATAATTCTGATACTCCTCGAATGTCAAAGCTCTTTGTTCCAATACGACGTCTCCGATTTTCTTAACCAAAACATATTCGTTCTTTGCTGCGTCATATTCGACAGTTTCTGTTATATTGTCAGGGTCTTTCAAATAAAAAGGCGATTCAACAGAATCTTTGACAGGAAAATGTAAGGAATCGGGATTTGTTAAATTAAAAAAACTCTGAGAAGGATTTACATTAATAAACAAAGGTTTTTCTTTACGAAAATCTATTTTCGCACCCTTATAACCAAAAGAATTTTTATCGAAATCAAATCCTAAAAGGCTGTTGTTTGAATAAATTTTGCTAAAATAAGTATCGAATGAATTATACAAAGAAAAACCTGCCCTAACCTTTGGAGTTAAAACACAAAACAATAAAACTAACAGTGTTATTATCGATATTCTTTTCTTTGTCATAAATAGTTACATACGACGCAATGCTTCTCTTACGAGATTTTCGACACTCATCGTATTGTTGTCTTTTAATAGTTTGTCAAGTGTTTTCTCGATAATAACTTTATTAAATCCTAATGTCTGCAATGCTAATAACGCTTCGGTGCGGTTTTTATTGTCTGAAACAGATGCAATAGAAGAATCTTTCTCGTCAAATTCCCATTTTTTCAGTTTATCATGCAAATCCACGATAACCCTTTGCGATGTTTTCGTACCTATTCCTTTTACTTTGTTGATAGAAGAACTGTCTTCATTTACTATGGCTCTGACCAATTCATCGACACCCAATGAAGACAACATCATTCTTGCCGTATTGGCTCCTATTCCGCTTACGGTTATCAGATGACGAAACAATTCCCTTTCTCTACTTGTTGCAAAGCCATAAAGAGTTTGAGCATCTTCTCGTACAGAGAAATGTGTATATATTTTTCCTTCTTTTTTTTCTTTTAATTCCGAGTAAGAAGTAAGCGAAATCTCCACCATATAACCTACCCCATTGCAATTGACAACAACAAAAGACGGCGTTACTTCTTCAAATTTTCCTTCAAGAAATTCATACATTGTATCAGTAGTTTTATTTAGTAGTGCAAAGTTAATATATTATTTCCTTTTATTTGCCGATATTATATTAATTTTAATAACTAATAAAATAATGTTTAACAAAAATTTATTAGTGTTTAACACTAATATCGTAGTTTCCCACAAAAAAATATTTCTGAAAGCAGTCGTTAAATCGCTTTCAGAAATATTTTTTATTATTGATGATTTTACTCTTTTTTCTACACTAAGCAGTCAAAAGAACTGTCGTTTATCTTTCAAGGAAAGACAATCTTTGCGACACATCTTCGGATTGCGGCTCTACATTTGTCTTACTTGCTTTTTTATCTCTAAGCAAAAAGTTGCAACCCACATAAAGATTCATACCCGAAGTCTTTGCTAAGTTATAAGAAGATGCAACCGATGCACCAATATAGAAACCGCCCAAACCTACATACACCGTAGGATTGAAAAACTTGTATTTGAAAGTATTTCCAACAGCCAACTGCAACGGACCACAACTATAAGCATAACTCAAAGTCAAAGCGTTCTCATACGAAGAGTTGATAATTCTTCCGCTATACAAAGCCTGCAACTGCATATTGGTATAGAAATCCCAAGTATAACCTACATAAATCTTTGTTGGCACACCCGTCTTGTAACTCGCAATATCGGTAATTTCCAAATCAAAAGCATCTTTCAAACTATCCGCCATATCATTGAAATAATTATCAAAATCGTTGCCTATGTTATCGTAATCGGTATCAATACCCGAGAAATTAATTTTTTGTCCCGGATTACGGCTTTTGATTTTATTACCTTTTTTCCATTTGATGCTACCGAAATCGACAACAGAGACAGAAAACTGCATATCATTATATTTGTATGTTGCACCTATATCAACACCAAAGCCACGATTATTCATAGCGTTGGAAATATAATCCGAAACGTTGTCATAAGACTCAAACTTAAAATCTCCGTCATTCACTACGCTATTCACTGGTGCCAAATAACCCATAGCCAATGACATATCTATATCGAAATCGCCATACGCTTCAATGGAATTTTCATCAAACCTGCAATTTACAATACTCTTATTGGTATGAACATTCGCTATACCATTATACATTTTCAATCTTGCACCAACTGTTAATTCATCTGTAATTTCTCTTGCATAACCGATATAGGTTGTCAGATACGCCGACAAAGCAAGTATATCCCTATCCAAAATATCAACATTGTTGGAAGCCATTCCTGTTCCATGTACCAAGAAATCAAAGAAAGATTTGGAGAAAGACAGTTTGGATTCGATATTCAAACTCTCGCCAATCGAGAAATAATTCTTTCCTATTTTGAATCCTACACCCAATATATCGAAACTTGCTGTCAGGCTCAAATTGTTTGATTTTTTCAATTTACCTAAAAAACCATTAACATCGATACGTAAAGAATCCGGATAGACAGGGCTTTGGTTTATCAAATCATTCCATGCAAAACCGGAAGTATTCAATCCAAAATGAGTTTTACCAACAACCGGCAGAGTTACAAATACTTTATATTTTGCGTTAAATGCCGGGTTAAAAGAAATTGATTGAGGCTGATTGGAGAAATACAACGCCACGTTTTCCTGTGCCTTTGACGATTGTGCGAATAACAATATCGCCGTCAAAATAACTATATATATTTTTTTCATTTTATTACCTATTTACAAAATTCGACAAACTTAGAATTTAATAACTGTATGCGCTCTAACGCCTAATTTAACTTTCATTTTTTCGTTACCGGTAAATTTAACAAATGGCTTTGTTGTACCGGTACCGCTTGTATTGAACGTTGCACGAATAAGAACGCTTTGAGCATCTTTAAGTCTTTGATAACTTTCTTGTGTTATGGAAATTTCTTGTGTATTAATTGATGCAGCCGTTACATTACCATTGTTATCAACTTCTGCCGAAACGACATCAACACTATTAGCCAACAAAGGCATTACTTGTCCCGAAGCATCTTTTGTAAATAAGTCTATTTTCAATGCAGCAGGAAATGAATTTTCCAAACCTACTTTCAAAATAACACTATCAATATAATCGCCGACACCGTCTTCTGAGTTTAGGAAATCCAACGCGTCGGTTTCTTTTTCACTTACAAAATCATTAACCCTTAACGACAAAGGAATATCCAATATAGTATGAACATCTACATACTTCTTGTTAGGATAGATAAATCCTCTCTGCGTTCCGTCGCCAAAGATAGAAGACAATTCGTATGAGATTTGATTAGGCAAGTGAGACAAAATATCAGGGTTGATATTCAAAACATTTTGCGTTAGTTTCATTTCACCGGGCTTACCTGCCGGCTCAACTTCAAATCTTTGTTCTTTATCAAACAAATCCGACACAACACCTTGATGATTTATAGCCTTGATTTTCGTCATATCCAAGAATAATTTTATTCCTGTATAATTCTTAACATCAACAAACATACTGATTTTTTCCAAATTCAACATATCAGTCGATATTGTGCTGTCAAAATAATCTATATCCAATACGCCTTCCATAGGAATAGACGGATTACCAACTCTTCCGTATGCCAAATCTATATTTAAGTCTTTACCGTCCAAAGATAAAGATAAGCCATAATCACCCGGATATATTGACTGGCCTGCTGTTTTGACAACAATCTTATAACTTAAAGAAATCTCCGATGTATTGTCTTCTTGTGCGTCAAGTTTTAATGTATAACCCGCCAAATCGATAACCTCAGAAAAATCTTTATTCGCTTTCATATTCAATACTTGCGAAAAAGCCTTACCGTCTTTAACTATCGAATTTGTCTGTATATACACCTGCGCATCATAAGGCAACTGAGAATGACCTGCAAAAACAAAAGTACCGGTAGCCAATACCAAACTATCTATGGCTCTACTCTCTTCGTCTTCGTCATATTTTGCAAACTCGTCAATCGATATAAGCAACGTTTGTTCGTCAAGAACAATATCGTCTGTAAATGTCTCATCATACCACGACGGAATAGTTATATCATTAAGGTTAAAATCGGCAAGGTGCATCTCAACGTTTTTATTAAAGAAGTCGTGAGCCAAATCGCTACCATTAACCTCAAAATCCTGCATCATTTGAAGATGTAAAACTCCGTCTTCGCCATCTACAAGATGAATACCCTCTTCAAGATTCTCTATTTGACCAAAAAAATCTCTTGCAGCAAAATCCATTGTCATAATATTCGCTTCAATCTCCGGATTAATCGTTGTTTGAGAAATACGATTCACATCAAAATCATCTGTATCCACGCAGGAATAAAGTAACACCACGCAAGCACACACAGATATAAACAATCTGATCATTCTTTTCATAACATTCATATTTAACTAAATTTTAATAATTTGCAAAATTAGGAATTTTTTATCACATACTAATAACTTTTTGATTATTTTTGAAATAACATTGTTTGACAGCTATAAATCGGAACATTTTTCCCTTGAAATTTACACCGCTGAAAAATTTCTTTACTCACTCAAAAAATTATCTTACAGTATCGTAATAATGGTAAAATATGTTTATTTCCAAATGATTTCTTATCTTTGCAGCCCATTATAAATAATAATAAACTCACAAACATATATAAGCGTTATGAATAAGAATGAAAACATAATTGAGATTGCAATGGATAGTGAAAATCTTAAACCTTTTCAAACACACTACGCTAACTTTTTCCAAGTATATGACTTTGCAATAGCAATCATAGATAACGAAGCAATCAGACTACATGACCAATTTCTTAAAATAAATCAGCCTTACCGCATAAAAGAAGGCAGAATTTTGATTTTTGAGAAAGGAGAAGTGGATTTAACATTCAATCTTCTTCCTATAAAAATAAAAGCTGGCAACATAGCAATAATTCCAAAAGATGCTTTAATAGAATTTAAGCATATAAGCAACGATATTGAGGCAAAGTTTATCGCTTACAACGATCGTAATAGTGATTTTTTCAAAGACTCAGCTCCTGTTTTCGATGTTAATTTCAGAAACAAAATCATTATAACCACTCCCGAGAAAGAAGACAAACAGCAGCTAATGCAAATATTTGAATTAATTTGGCAAACAGCCCACACCGAACCTTTACGAAAAAACACATTGAAGCATTTGATAAAAGCATTTTTGTATGATATTTTGTATATCGACAACGTTCAACAAGCCGAAAATATCAACAGACACATTTCTCGTGGCGAAGAAATTTTTCAGAATTTCATTTCTCTTGTTTCGCAGCACTGTAAAGAAAGCCGACAAGTGAATTATTATGCCGACAAATTGTGTTTAACACCCAAGTATCTCTCTTCCGTTATAACCAAACAAAGCGGAAAAAGTATTATGCAATGGATAAACGAGGCTGTGATATTGGAAGCAAAAATTCTCTTGCGATACAGCAATTTGGCAATATTCCAAGTAGCCGATGAATTGAACTTCCCAAATCCGTCATTTTTCACAAAATTTTTCTTACGTATGACGGGAATGACTCCGAAAGAGTTTAGAAATAAAAAACAATAACTCCTACAAAACTAAAAACACATATCATATATTAAAAATGGAGCAATTTTTTATCGCTCCATTTTTTCTGTTTTATTTATATCACTATTCGCTTTATTAGTGTTTAACACTATTTCTCTAATATCACTATTTATTTTTTTAGTGTTTAACACTATTTTTCCGAAAAAGCATACTATAACAAGGAAACAAAAAGAACTAAAAACAAATCGATGATAAGCGAACAATAATAAAAAAGCGGAAGGCTTAATTGTATTAAGTCTTCCGCTGTGGTAGATAACAAGAAGTTATCTTATTAAAAAATTTTCTTATCTATTAACAACCATTTTAGTTGTAGCAGCTTTTGCGCCATTAACTTTAACTGTGCAAATGTAAGAACCGTTAGCCAATTTGCTTGCATCGATATTTGCTTTGTTAGCAATACCTGCGTTACGCATACCTTCGTTCAAAGAAAGAACTGTTCTACCCATAAGGTCAGATACCTCGATTGTAACTTTACCGCTTGTAGCCAAAGTATAATCAAGAACAGCATTGTCTTTTGCAGGGTTAGGGAATAGGTTCATAGATGCTGTGTTTTCAGTTGCGTCAGTCAAACCGCCTTTGTTTTTACCAATCATCAAACGGATAAGTGGAACATTGTCTGTATGACTATATAAAGCACCCCAAGTCCATTGATATTGACCGTTTGTAGGAACACCAGGAGAATAAACTACCAAGTTATAAATAATTGTTTCCTCTTCTTTACCTGTTTCTTCATTAAACATAGGAATATGAGAATAACCAATACGGAATACGTTTGAAAAAGGAGTTGATTGTGCAACCTGGAATTTACCGTCGATTACGTTTTCGTAGCAAGCGTAATAAAGAGTATTAGGCTCTAATTGAACGCTCTGATTTTTGAAAGGTAAATAGATAGCATTTAAGTTCTGTCCATCAACATAAAATACTTTACCCATGTCTGCCGCAGGAATATCAAACAAATCGCTTGCTTGAACTTCGTAGATTTCACTTTCAAGAATTTGATCTTCTTCACCTGCTGCATTTGTGTATAAAACAGGAGCGATAACATCGTCATTACTTGCTGCTTCCAAATCAAGTTTCCACAAAGAAGATTTAATCATAGCGCCCGGTTCATTATACGTGTAACTGTAATCTGCAGTAGTTGCTGCTGAACAGTTAATAGCAGGAACAACCTCTATACCCCAAGCATAAGCAGGTTCTTTGAATTCTTTTGCAGAATAACCTAAACATACTCTATAACCTTCTGCATTAACATCACCTTGTCCATAATAAACGTTATTACCTTTTTGAGCGTATCCATGATCAAAGTGATCATATACTCTTGTTCCTGAAGCATCTCTTGACCAACGATAAACTCCGGCCTCTTCATCAGCAGGCTGTGTAACTGAATATGTATATATAAGAGGATCGTCAATAGTACCATAAATATCTGCACTTATAGTTTCAGTCTTGGTTTGACCATCTTCTTGATAATCATAAGATAGAGTATTGATAACACCATAATAACCGGTACCGTCATTCAACTGATTTGTTTCGTATGCTTCCAGCCATTCGATATCTCTAAGAAGCATAATTGAATTATTGTTTTCATCTCTACCTTCTACTTCATATGCATCAGTACTCAAAACGTCTTTAACACCTATGTTAGCAACAACAGCATCTGAATTGAAATCAAAATCAAGAGAATCAGTACCGTCATAAGAACCACCGGCAATAATGTTAGCTTTAACCATATTGTTCTTAACAGTTACGTTAGTAAGGTCGTTTGCACCGGAATTATTAACCTTTACTCTTGAAAAGAAAGGTTCTACCTCTACTATTTCAGGAACTCTTTTATAACCACCATAAAAATCGTGACCCAAAACATCCAAATTGTATTCAGGAGTTTCTGCCCATGCAATATCATCAACTATGAATAGATAACCATGAATATTTCCACCAGCTGCCGGACATTTTACTCTAATACGAATATAAGTTTGCTCACTCGGATCCTCAGAAATCAAAGAACAATTAGAAGTGTTTGTAGGAAGAGTTATCTTTGTAACACCACGTTTTATTTCACCAGGATCTAACATATAACCTCTTGCATTAAATTCCATTGAATCATATACTGCAAAATCTTCTGTATGAGACCAATCAATATAGTATTTATCAGTATTAAATCTATAACAATACTGTGAAATATAGATATCTACACCTCTTAGTCCATAAGTGTTGATTGACTGTGTAGGTCTAATCCAAGCATTAATCACAGTATTAGACTCATTATCCTCTAATGTAACAGATTCCAAATCAAGATATGCGAAACCGTTTTTTGCAGACATATTAGCCCAATCAGAATTTTGTAGACGGAACCAATTACCAGGAGTATTCAATCCAAGAACGTAGTTTACAATTTCGTTTTGCGAACCCGTCCAAGCACTAGTTGTGTCAGGTCTTATTTGAAACTTAGAATTTTTTCCAACTGCAGAATGGCCGGCTGCCGTACCAATTGCATAACTGTCTGCATTTGAAAAATCAGTTAGAAGCGTTGTTCCCGCAGGATGTGCCTTAGCAACGGCTTTCTTTGCAGGAAGTGTGAAAACAGACTGTTGTTTTACAGCCATATTTCCTCTGTTCATAGTTGCATTATCTTTAACATTTACCTGTGCAAAAACGCCGGTAGAAGCTAACAACAAGGCAACTGCCAATAATGTTTTTTTCATTTTACTGTTGATTTAAGTGTTAATATTTTCTTATGTTATAAATACTCTATCTATTATTCAAGTTGCAAATTTACAATTTTTTTTTATCATACAAACTTTTTGTTGTAAAAAATTGCGAATATATGTTTCATTTATCTATTTCCCGCACCGCAAAACATATCAATAAATGTTCCAATCCGTCAGTAACAAAAACAAAATGCAAAACCGAGAAATTAATCATTGAAACTATTTTACCAATCATTAACACTAATTTATTAATCACTGTAACTATTTCAGCGATGTTAAACACTGTTTTAGCGAAAATACATTAAGTTAAAACAATTGATTAAAACAATGAAATTATTGTGTATCGGCTTTATTTCAAAAGACGTTCAAGTTTCTGTGTACTTGTTTGCCAAGAGTAGTTTTCTTTAACAAATTTATTTCCCGACTCTGCAATTTTTTGGCGTAATGTTTCGTCTTGCAGCAAAGACAATATATGTTTGGCAAGTTCCATTTCATTATCTCCGACCAACACATCACGCCCATGAATCGACCTTAAAGCAGCATTGGCAAGAGAGGTCGTTATACAAGGCAGGCTCATAGCCATTGCTTCAAGCAACTTGTTTTGAAGCCCTGTACCTATCTGCATCGGGGCAATAAATATTCGGCTTCGGGCGTAATATTGTTTCATATCATCGACCCAACCCGTTATAGTAACTTTATCGCTTTGCAAAGCCAAAACTTCTTTTGTCGGATTGCTTCCTGCAAGGCATACGGTAATATCCGGAAAAGTTTTCCAAACCAACGGCATAATTTTCTCAACCAAGAATTTTGCTGCCACAACATTCGGTTTGTAGGACATATTTCCCGAAAAGATAATATCGAAAACAATATCGGCATTTTTGGGATATGAAAAATACGCTTCCTCCACCCCATTCTCAACTATTTCAATCTCGTTTCGCCTTGATGAAATTATGCAATCTCTGTCTTGCGAGGTTATTATCGTTGTGGAATCGAATATGGAAAACATTTTGTTTTCATATTTCCGTAGCCGTTTGACTTCCTGCATCAATATTGTTTTAACGAAAAACGACGATACATTGGCACGGCGAAGCATATTCATAGACAGACAATCTTGAAAATCCAAGACCATTTTCGGAGTATGGATGCCGTTGTCTTTGATATACTTGGCATATTGCCCGCTTCTGACAAACTGGAAATAGATGCTGTCGGAACGTACATCATTATAATAATGCAAGAAATTTTTCTTGGATTTATAGGTCGTAAATAGTGATACCTGCAAAGGCAATCGAGTGAATAAGTTTTTTAATAAAGACAATAACAAAGGAAACAATCGCAATTTTTCGATATGAACATCTTTACAAAAGGCTTTAACTTGTTTTATATGCTCCGTTTCAACATTCTTAAAACTCAATGCGAACAAATAAACTTCGTTGCCTTTTGCCAATTGTTTTATTTGGTTAAAGGCTCTTAGTTTATCTCCTTTGTTGAGCGGAAATGGAAAGCGTGGCAAAAAGACAAGTATTTTCATATTATTGTTCCAAGAGTTTTTCGTATTCGCCAATCATATAAGAAGCTATTACGTTGGTATCATACTTTTGTTTTATCAATTTGCAGGCGTTTTCTCCGATTTGCTTGCAATAATCTTTGTCGCCAACAAGTTTTTTTATCGCTTGGGCAAATTCTTCGGGGGTATCGGCAATAAGGATATTGACACCGTTTTCGTACATTATGCCTTCGGCAGCGATAGAAGTGGCAACAACGGTTTTTGACAAACTCATAGCCTCCAAAATCTTGATACGAATACCGCTTCCCGACAACAAAGGCACTACCATAATCTGTTTGCTGCACATAAAAGAGGTACTGTCGGCAACTTCTCCCACAACATTGACATTTTGCCAAGTATTGTCAGTGAAATAAGACGGCATATATCGTCCTGCCAAGTAAAGTTTAACTTCGGGAGTGGTTTTAATAATTTCCTGCCAAACATCGTTCAAAAACCATTTAATACCCTGTTCGTTCGGAAACCAATTCATACTGCCGATATGGAACAAAGAATTTTCTTCCAACGCAACTTCGGGCAAGTCTTCCATAACCTCAAATCCGATAGGCACGCCCTTACAAGGTTTCTTGCAACCCATATCCTTGAAATACTTGGCATCAATATCGGTTACGGGAAAAACTATATCAAAATCGTTGATATGCGATTGCTCATAGTATTTCATATTAATGGCAGTATTATGCAAATACCAACGTTTGAATATATTTTTCTCATTCTTGTAAATCCTCTGCCAAATAAGGTGTTCCACATTCGGACAATGGAAAGAGATTTTTGCGTTTGAGTATTGACGAATAAGAGGAATATAGGAAACAAGATTTATGCTTTCAATCTGAACTATATCATAGTTTTCTTTTTGCAGAATATCGATTAATTTGGTGCGCATTTGGGGGCTGACAAATCTTTCAACGACATAACTTCTTGCAATAAACACATAAAGCAAAGCATCAAAGACATTAGGTTTCAGATTAACATAAACGCCTTCGGGAGAGTAAGTGTCAATATATTTTTGTGGCAACAAATCTTTCTCAAACGGCTTTTTGTCGGAATAGAATGTTAAAACCTTGACGTTATGCCCGAGATTGGTAAATCCCTGAGCCACGCTGTACATACCGATAGTGCCGCCATCAACGGCAGGATATGGAGGTTTGTAACAAAATTGGAGTATATTCATTTCTTTATGCTTTTAGTCTTTAATTTTCTTATCAACGTTTTTTCAAACAACAATTACAAAAAGTCGGTTACTGCTTTCGGTTATTCATCCTTTGGTTTTGTATCGGTGGTTGATGGATTTGCAATTATCTTAGCCGCTTTGTTTTTCTTAATCCTAAACAAAGCGAAAAATTTTGCAAATAACCTTTGCCAATTCTCTGCCGATAGGACTTTGCTGTCAGTCATCGCCTTTATGGTTAAAAATATTCCGACAGGCAAAAATATTATGGACGAAAGCCACATGGCAACCAATGGAGAAAGACTGCCTGTCTTTGCAGCGGATTCCCCAATCATTCCGATAACGTAATATATTGCAAAAGCAATTATGGACACTACGACAGGCATACCCAATCCCCCTTTTCGGATTATAGACCCGAGCGGAGCGCCAATGAAGAACAATATAACACAAGCAATGGACAGAGTAAATTTTCGATAAAACTCAATCCAATGGCGTGTGATGTATGCTTCATCAAAAGCACGTATTTCCATATTGCTGCTATATTCGTTAAACATTCCACTCAACAAATCCCTTGCATAGTTATCTGTTATTTTTTGTTTAGTACTATCCAATAACGAATAGTCTTTGTAAAAATCGCTTTTAATGGTGGAAGTGTTTTTTATCAACGTGTCGGCGTGATAACGCTTCATAATAAATTCCGAATAATAGGCTTGGTTTTTCGCAAAAGCGTCTTGCAAAGAATCCACACGAGTATAAAGTTTTGTAACACCCAAGACCTTGTAAGAATCGGAGTATTTGTCTTTGTCGCTTTGCTGCATAGCAAAATCACTCACGTCGAAACGCAAAATTTGTTGCTTAAACTTAATTCTTGTCAAGGGACGTTTTCTATAATTATCGCCACCGACATCTTCCGAAAACACTTCACCGTCATAAAGTTTGAAAATCATCGTTTGATTATTCTCGGCAGAATACATATAACCGCTGTCCGCTTTAATCATTTCGACGTTACCCATATCTTTGCTGTGATTGTAAATCAGAACTCCGTACATCTTGTTGGTACGTTTATCTTTCTTGTCGATGCGAATAACATAAGAAGATATTTGGGTATAAAACTCGTTTGGGCGGATATTGATTGCCGGTTTTTTGTCTTTGATGTCTGCCGCCAATTGTTTGGTTCGCAAATCCGCAGCAGGTATCACCCAACCGGAAAAATAAAAGGCTACACACGAAAAAACTACGGCAAGAATTATCAGCGGACGGAATATTCTCCAAAGAGATAAGCCTGCACTTTTCATAGCGACCAATTCGTATTTCTCGCCAAAATTACCCATAGTCATTATAGATGCAAGCAGTATGCTTAACGGCAACGCCATAGGTACCATGGTCGCCGAAGCGTAAGCAAATAACTCCAAAAGAGTTGTCCATTCCAAACCTTTACCTATCAATGTTTCTATTTTTCTCCATAGAAAGGTCATAACCAATACAAACATCGATATTGAAAAAGTCAGCAACAACGGACCCAAGAAGGATTTTATTATAAGTTTATCTAATTTTTTCACAACAAATATCTTTCAGACCGCAAAGTTACAAATATTATTTGTATTTTTGCAAAAACATAAGGTAATAACTTGTTGCAAGCATAAAGGAACATCGCAAAAGTTATTCATAAATTCAGAAAAGATATGACGGATTTCGCAGAAAAAAATATCAATCAAAGTAATCAAAACAACGAAAATTTTAAGTTTATTATCGATGAGTTTGCCAATTGCAAAGTTATGAAGTATCAAGTTCCTAACTGGGATACTTTGTCTTTGAATCAAAAGAAATATATTTATTGTTTGTCGCAAGCCGCTCTTTGGGGCAGAGATATTTATTTCAATCAAAATTATAAAAACAATATCACTATACGCAAAGCCCTTGAAAACATATTAAGTTCTTTCGACGGGGATAAAGACAACGACGAATGGAGAGAATTTGAGATTTATGCCAAACGCTTCTTTTTCTCCAACGGCATACATCATCACTATGGCGAAAAGAAATTTTTTCCAAAGTGTAGCAGAGAATATTTTGCTTCTTTATTAAAAGGCGAAAACGCAGAATTTATTCTTGACGAGATTTACAATCCAAACATTGCCCCTATTCGTAGAGACAACAACACACAAAACGATATTGTTAAAAGCAGTGCCGTTAATTTCTACCAAGATGTTTCTCGCAAAGAAGTCGAAGAATACTATAATAATATTGATAACGATTTTCTTCACCCTGTTTCTTTGGGCTTAAACTCTAAACTCGTAAAGGAAAACGGAGAAATAAAAGAGCATGTTGCCAAAATAAACGGCATGTACTCAAAATACATAGAGAAAATAGTCTATTGGTTAAAAGAATCTATCAAATTCGCAGAAAACGAAAAGCAAAAAGCCTACACGAATAAACTTATTGAGTTTTACATTACGGGAGATTTGAAAATTTGGGACGAATATAATATCCTTTGGTCGCAAGACAGCGAATCGGTTTGTGATTACATCAACGGATTTATTGAAACATACAACGACCCGTTAGGAATGAAAGGCACTTGGGAGGCTGTTGTTGATTTCAAAGATATTGAAGCAACCAAGAGAACCCAAATACTTTGTTCCAATGCACAATGGTTTGAAGACCATTCGCCAATAAAACCGCAATATCGTAAAAAGCAAGTTACGGGTGTCAGTGCAAAGGTTATCAATGTCGCGATGCTTTCAGGCGATTGCTATCCGACCTCTCCTATCGGCATCAATCTGCCGAACGCCGATTGGATTCGCAAGGATTATGGAAGCAAGTCCGTAACTCTTGCCAATATATCCGATGCTTACTTTCAGGCATCATTGGAAAATCCTAAGAGTGCGTTAAAAGAGTTTTCGTTTTCCGAACAAGAAATAGAGCGAGCAATAAAATACGGACAGTTGTCGGATAATCTTCATACGGATATGCACGAATGTTTGGGACACGGTTCGGGACAGTTATTGGAATCCACTGGTGCAAATGCCTTAAAAGAATATTCATCTACATTGGAAGAAGCACGTGCAGACCTGTTCGCTTTATACTATCTAATGGACGAAAAAATGATTGAACTAAATCTTATAGACTCATTAGAAGTTGGCAAAGCTCAATATGATGCTTATGTTCGCAACGGTCTTTTGGTTCAATTGGCACGTATTCCTCTTGGAGAGAATATAACAGAAGCACATATGCAAAACCGCAAATTGATTTGCGAATACGCCCTTCAAAACTCCGATTGCATTGAAAAAATCATCAAAGACAATAAAACCTATTTCGTTGTTAAAGACTACGACAAACTAAGGAGTGTTTTCGGCGAGTTGTTGTATCAAATACAAGAAATTAAATCGACAGGCGATTACGAAAAGGGTAAATATTTGGTTGAGACCTATGGCGTGAAAATCGATTCCGAAATACACAAGGAAGTTATATCAAGATACGCTGAACTTAATATCAAACCTTACGGAGGATTTATCAATCCCGATTTGCAAGAGGTTAAAAATGCCGACGGCGAGGTTATCGACATAAACATTTCTTATCCGCAATCTTTTATAGCCCAACAATTGAAATACGGCACCGAATATTCTTTCGATAATGAATAACACCTCAACATACAATATCGGTAAGCAGGGCGAAGACCTTGCTACCGAGTTTTTAGAAAAGCAAGGATATAGAATCTTGGAACGTAATTTTGTCCATAATAAAAAAGAAATAGACATCATTGCACAAGACAAAAACACTATTGTATTTGTCGAAGTCAAGGAACGTGCCACCGATATTTTCGGAGAACCTTTCGAGGCTGTCAATCTACGAAAACAAAAACGCATCATTAATGTTGCCGATAGTTATATAAGAAAACACAATATAGATTTGGAATCCCGTTTTGATATTATATCTATCGTTAAATCACCGAATGAAGAAACGAAAATTCTTCATATCAAGGACGCTTTTACTCCTATAATGTTTTAATTAATCCTACTAATCGCTTTTTCAATCAAAGAAAACAATTTTCTTTTTTCTAATAGAAAAAAAAGCCATTTTGCGTTTCAAGTAAATACTTACTGAAAACAAACAACTTTCCTTAGAAGACTGAGTCTTCTTTACGAAAGTCAAAAGAAATATTATGATTAAATAGTGCTTTTCTAAGGAGTAGCGAGGACGAGAATTGAACTCGTGACCTCCGGGTTATGAATCCGACGCTCTAACCAACTGAGCTACCTCGCCGTTTTGAGTTTGCAAAATTACAAATTTATATATTACCAACAAATTTTTACACAATATTTTTTCAAATCAAGAAATTAATCAACTAATTATCAATAAAATATTTTTATAACTAATAATCGCTCTTTTCTATCGTAATATCGTTTTTTCAGTGTTTAACACTAAAAAAATAATCACTCACACTAATTTATTAATCACTCACATCAGTAAAATAATATGAGTAATTATTTTTTTCATCAATGAAACTATTTTTTTGGTTACTTATATCAAAAAATCATCTTCAATAAAACGCATTTCCATATGTAAAAATGCTGTTTTCTTTCCTACATCGATTCCACGAAATCGTAAGGTTCATCTATTTTATCCACAAGGTAATTCCAGTCGTACGAATTTTTCTTAAATATTTTCAATGTATATTTTTTGCCGTCCTTATTGGTAAGTTTTTTTGCCTGCAACTCGGGATTTGCCATCTTGAAATATTTATATTCCGTGCCTATCTGCTTTGCAAAAGAATAGAAATCGTTTATCGTTGTATCTATCACAATCGAATCGTACTCCAATGGCTGATGACAATCTATGTTTCGGATATAAAAACCGTATGCCTGCGGATTTTGCATAATTATTTTGTACGCAATTATACGATAAACATAACGTGCAGTCTCGTTATTCAAAGCAAGATTCCAATAATTATTTACTTGTTGTTCCTTGATACGAGCCTTAATTCCGCCCTCGCCACAATTGTATGCCGCACAAGCCAACGGCCAATTGCCCAGACGTGCATAACTACCCTTCAAATATTTACAAGCAGCAATGGCGGACTTCTCTACATTATATCTCTCATCGTATTCATTATTGACTACCAATCCGTATTCCCTTGCAGTTGCCGGCATAAACTGCCAAAAACCCTCAGCCTTAGCCGGAGAAACAGCATTATTCAAAGCACTCTCGGCAACAGCCAAATATTTCAAATCTTCGGGAACTTTTTGTGATTTTAATACCTTTTCTATTTGCGGAAAATAACGATAAGCACGTTTTAGAATGATAAACGTCGATGCGTGTTGGTATGTAATATACGATAATTCCCTATCCAAAGCCTCACGAACGAAAGTATTGTTCAAAGGAACCTTTTCGCCACAAAAACTAACCTCCTTAGGCATTGGAGCAGCGAAATTATGAAAATGTTCTTTTAATATTTCTCTGTATTGTTCGCCATCGCTTTTCTTGGTTGTAGCAAACATAAATATTTGTGAGATAATAGCCACACTGCTTAACATTATCGCAATGATAGATATGGTAATGGTAGAATTTTTCTTCTTATTCATCAGATTTTTTGTTTTTTTGAGTTTGCAAAGGTAAACAAAAACATCGGATATTCGCCCTCTAAAAGACAAATATCCGATACCAATAAAGGTTTTTCAATAATCAACGCATTCTTTTCAAAAGCAAAATTATCGTTTAATGGTTTTGACTGCCGTTGGCATCCAAATCTCCAAAAATTCTTTGGCAAGTTTTTCACTATAACCCTTACCCTCTTCCAAATATACGGAATTTTGGGTGTGGATTCTCTTACCATTTTCATCCAGAATGACAAAAACCGGAAAACCAAAGCGTGTAGGATTGTCTAACATCGCCATAGCCTTTTCGTTCTTGTTTTTCTTGGAATAATTAACGTGGATATAAACGTAATTACTATCGATAACGTTTTTTATCGCCTCATTACTTTGTGCCAATTCGGCAAAACGCAAACACCATGGACACCAATTTCCTCCGACTTGCACAAGAACATATTTTTGCTCGGCTTTGGCTTGTTTTACAGCAGAATTGATTTGCTCCACTGCGTCAATATCTTCATTATACGGCTTAGTTTGAGAAAAACAACACAAAGCCACAAACACAAAAGCAGAAAATAAAATCAGTTTTTTCATATCATTATTTTGTTTTAATTATTCGTAGTAACGCAAAAAACAATAAAAATATTTCCTTGTGGTATTAATTTTGTATAACTTTGCAACATTAATCAAAAACACGTAACAAAAATGAAAAACATTAATTTGAAACTTGATTTGGGTGTAATCGCTTTGGCATTAATAATTATGGGATTTTTCATCTATAAAGGTTTGAAATCTTTTTCTGACAACACAAGAACGGTTAGCGTAAGAGGTCTGTCCGAGAGAATTGTCGATGTGGATTATGCCAACCTTACGATAAACTATGCAGTCGGCGGAAACGATATGCAACAAATCCTTAAAGAAATTGAACAGAAAAATGCAAAAGTTAAACAATTCGCAATCTCAAAAGGTTTAAAAGAAAACGAAATAACAATAAACGTTCCGAGTATCACCGACAAACAAAATCAACAATATGGCGGCTACGATGCCAATCTACTTTACAGATACTACGCAACAGTTGCCATTACATTTATCAGTAATAATGTAAAAAGCGTAAGAGATTTGGAAGAAAACCAATTTGATTTATTCAAAGAGGGTATCAATCTTATAACGCAATATTCATACGACCGCGAAAACGAATACACTTACAGTTTTACAAAACTCAACGATATAAAACCCGATATGATTAAAGAAAGTATCGAAAACGCAAAGAAAGCCGCTAACGAGTTTGCCCAAAGCAGTAAATCCAAAATCAAAGATATTAAATCCGCTTCACAAGGTCAGTTTTCCATTACTCCGACCGACAATCCTTTGAAAATGAAAGTCCGTGTGGTTTCTACTATCGAGTATTTCATTAAATAAAACAACAATTTAAGTATTAGCAAAAGCGATATGTAACACTGCAAAATTAGTGTTAAACACTAAAAAAATAATATTAAACATTAGTAAATTAGTGTTAAACACCAGAAAAATAAATAAGCCTGTCAATTGATTTTTGACAGGCTTTTTAATTTTCTTTTGCATCACTATCGCAATGCAACTATATCTCTTTTGAGTTTAAGGTGTTTATAGTTTTGTCAAAAGAAATATTTTTGTAACTTTGCAACACCAAAACAAAAGGATATGGAAGATATACTTAATTTTCTTAGGAGTGTTCAACGCAATAACAATAGAGAATGGTTCAATGCCAACAAAGATTTATACCTTAACGCTAAACAAAAATTCGACAACATCGCCCAAGAAATTATTTACGGAGTTGGAGAATTTGATGCCTCATGCCGCAACCTTACTCTTAAAGACTGCACTTATCGTTTTTATCGCGACACTCGTTTTTCCAAAGACAAAACCCCTTACAAGACACATTTCGGCGTTTATGTCTGTCCGAAAGGAAAGAAATCAATGTGGGCAGGTTATTATTTCCATATCGAACCGCAGGGTGCTAATTATCTCGGCACTCATATGCTTGGCTGCGGTTCATATATGCCCGATAACTCTATGCTCAGATGTATTCGTGAAGAAATTTTCTCCAATGGCGAAAATTATTTGAGCAGCATAAAAAAGGCTAAGGACTTTTATTTATGCAAAGAGCCTACTCTGAAAAAACTCCCCAAAGAAATTCCAAGCAGTAAGTATGACGAATACATAAAATTGAAGACTCAGTTGTTGGAAATGGATATCGATGAAAATTTTCTTATGGATAAAAATCTTGTTAAGAATGTTGTCAAAGAATTTAAGTCTTGTTATGATTTCGTTTCCTTTATAAACAACGCCATTTCCTTTGTAGGCAATTATTAATACCGACGCTATGGGCATACAGGCAATAATCCCGAAACAAAAAACACAAGAAACGATAGTGTTTCATACTTCTTTGTTTTCCTCGGAAGACAAGCTGATTTTGGCTCCTATGCAAAATCTGACAAGTCTGTTTTTCAGAAAAACTTTTTCATATCTGTTCCCTCAAAACTTCGATTACGCCGTTTCGCCATTTATTTCCGTTTCGTCCAATGCTCAAAATCCAAATTCAATACAATACAAAGATATTTCCCCTACCCAAAACAAAAACCTTATGCCACTTGTTCCGCAAATCTTAGGTAATAATGCGGAGGAGATTGTGGAGTGTGCAAAAATATTACAATCTTTCGGTTACAGGGAAGTTAATCTAAATATGGGCTGTCCTAAAAAAGATATTGTATCTCGCGGAAGGGGTTCGGGATTATTAAAAGACAAAGATGCAGTTAAACGTATTTTTGATGCGGTGTTATCAAACACGACATTGCAACTAAGCATAAAGGTACGTTTGGGTATCAAGGATAGTTCGGAATTGGAAACATTGCTTCCGATATTAAATGATTATCCACTCAAATCCGTTACCATTCACCCACGAACACAACAACAGCAATACTTGGGTAAAGTGAATTTGTCGGACTTTGATTTCTTTGCGACCAAACTAAAACATACAATAATATATAATGGAGATATTTTTTCAACCAATGATTTCAAAAGATTGAAAACTCAATTCCCATTTATAAAACATTGGATGATTGGACGAGGAGTGCTTCAAAATCCTTTTCTTGCAGCCGAAATTCGCGGTATATCTTACGACAAAAAACAGTTGCTTCCGGTTTATATTGACTTATTGCAAGAGAATTTCATTGCATCACTATATCGCTACAACGAAACAACAATCCTTAACAAGATGAAAGAATTTACCAAGTACCTATCCATTGGTTTTTCTTTCGATGCCACCGAACTTCTGCGTATGGTCAGTCTTGACGAATTTAATAAGGCTTTACACAAAATTAGTGTTTAACACTATTTCACTGATGTTTAACACTAATTTATTAATGTTAAACATTATTTTTACGATTTCACCATTCGATTTTATCACTATTGTCCGCCTATAACTAACTTTTCAATTCGGCTTATTGTATTTTTGTCGCAGGGTATTTTGTATTTGCTTTATGTTACTATTGTGTTTGCCGCAGGGGAGTAATGGAAAAAGCAGGTTTTTTGAGTATAAAAAGCAGGTTTTTTACCTTAAAAAAGCCACTTTTTCAGGGTAAAAAACCTGCTTTTTTCACCCATAGCATAAAGCAATTGCAATGCTAACATAAAGCAAAACAACGGTAACATCAAGCAGAAAAACGAAAAACTAAGGATTAAAACAAAAATATAAAAGCAGAAATAGTATTTTTAATATTAAAACTATCTGCAATAGAGGAAAAACAATAGGTATAGAAGCAAAACGGTTATTAAACATTTTAGCAAACAACCATTGATTTTATATATGATAATTCAGTCCGATACGAGCCTCAAAAGTGCTGCTATTAACATCATTGTAATACCTGTAATATGTATCACGCAAAAAATAATATACACTCAATTCCAAATCCAATGACTTGGAAAGAAACAATTCTATTTTTGGATTGACGACAAACAAAACCGCCGTCGATTTATCACCTTGTGCATTCAAATATAATGGATTTACTTCCTCGAAATTGGACTGTTCATAACCTTTCCACGTGTATATTCTATAATATTCCGCATTAAGAGTAAAGGCTCCATATCTCTCAAATTCGATATAAGTATTCAGCCTTGCCGAAAGACCACTGCCCATATTGTAGTCTCTATCTATGTAACGATAATAATCACTCATACTTCCGCCAAGTAATATGGTGTTGAAGAATATTCTTTGTTGCAAACAATTTATATTACCTATTTTTGGAAATTCATAAATAAACCCTGTACCTATGGATGCCGCTTCGCTTATACGATACGGCACTTCCGTCGAACCGTCTATTACAGGACTTGAATCGTAGTAATTGAAATTTTGATACAATCCGAATTGCATTTTCATATCTGTTCCCGTTTGCAAATTCACACCCCACAATCGTCCCAACATACTTACGTGCGATATTGTAGGCTGATTTTTTGATAAACCCGCAGTTACTTCTGCTGCGAAATAACTATAAGGTTTATTTTCCTCCAATTCAAAAACTCTTCCGTAATTGACGCCAATGGAAACGAATGGATTTTGTTCTCCTTTCGTGAAATTGGAATGGTCGCATAAGTATCTACTGCCTGCTGTTAAGGATAGTATTACAGGAATAGAGTCAAAATCATGGTATTTATAGTATTCGTTTCTTACTTTCCACGCATCGCCATTCAGTAATCTGTTAAGGCCTTTCATCGGAGAGACAGCCGTTGCGAGAAATTCCCTGAAAAAACGCTCCCAACCAACTGTACGGTCGTCAAGAATAAGGTCGCTTAATCTGAATGTGATTTCTCCCAAACAAATTCCACCGATAGTTGTCGCAAGTAAGTCATTGATAGCAGGTGGTTCTATCTCACCGCAAGTTTCCCACATCAATGAACCGAAAAACGCATAAGGAGCGGATTGAAGAAAGGAAAGACCATTGCTTCGTGCCGCATTAAAATACAAAGAGCCGTGATAAGGATGAAAGAATAAGTTGGTGGAAAATTTATCATTATCCCAAACAAAACCGTATTCGATATTATGTTTTATTGAATTGAAATCAATTTTCGCAAACTCTGCATCCAAAACATATCTATCGAAAAGATTTACAAAAGCATTGATACCGATAACTTCAACACCCGCCTTGAAAAAATGTTTCTTTTTCCTTTCCGAACTATTATATGCACAAGCATTGGCAAATGTTGTATTTGTCGGCTGAGTAGTTAAAGTATCAAAGTTTTGTTCGGTAATCATTTGCGTTTGCTCTGTATCCACTTCAATGGTATTTGAGGTTTGTGCAAGGACTACTCCGCTCAAAAAAATGTATAATATTATTGCGATTATTTTTTTCATTGCCATAAATTTTCAAACATTAAAAAAGAACTATTCCCATATCCAAAAGAAAACGTCTGCGGTATAAAGCATTGTGGTCATAATAAAAAGTAGTGCCGTAACCGAAAGATACAAAGAATTTGACCTTAGGAATAATCTCATATTCATAATTACCTCTCACTTGTAAGGAATACAATCTTTCGGGAGTGATTTCATCGGCATTATTAAAGGTTTCTATATGATAAAATCCCAAATCACAACTTAGAATGTTTTTTTCAATCGGAGAAAACCAATAACCGGTACGATAAAATAACGAACCCGAAAAATCTTTACTCAACCCCATATAATGAGTACCCACACCAAGCATACTGTACGACATCTTGTTCAAAAATCGTGCGGCAAGATTAAACGCATTAGAATTTCCCCAATAAGCAAGCATCTGCATTTTTGTTTGTGGAGATACATTGACAAGTCCGATTTTGCGTTTGGTATCGTCTCTTGTGTAATTGATAAGTCCTACTTGCACACCCTTTGGGTGCGATATGCAAAGATTTATCAAACCTACCTGCCAACCATTCAATGTATCGCAATAGTTGAACGTGGCAAACTGAAAACCGTTCATCTTATCTGCACACACATTCATAATACCTGAAAACTGAACACCCGAGCGTACTCCCATAGATATGTTTCCAATACCCGAAACTTGAACACCACGAAGATCTGTTCCGTTTATATTGTTAAATCCTGCCAATTGTAATCCATGAGTATGTTTTGCCATATTGGTAATTATAGAAAATTGAACGCCTTTAATCGTTCCGGCAACGCCATTATACATTGATGAAAAGTGAACACCTTTGAAATCATTCGCAGTAATGGCCGATGCAATGGCAAAATTAACTCCCGAACCGCTTTTTCTGATTGTGGAAGAAAGTATATTGGCTTGCAAACCTTTTAACGTATCCACATCGCCGGACAAACCGATATTTATATTCGCCTTTCTTTGCTTATTAGAGTTTCCAAAAGCAACATTATGGTAATCGAAAACATCTGACTTTTGAGCAAAAGCATCTAAATTGAAAACTAATAACCCAAGTATAATCAGAACGCATCTTATATTCTTTTTCATAAAATCACTATATAACTTATTAATGTGTGATATGGCAAAAATAATGTTTATCATCCTAATTTTTTTGTTTAACACTATTTAACTCGTCTTTAAGATAAATTCCAACAGAATTATTCTTGTCTTTCACTGCTTGCTCGGGAGTTCCCGTAAAGGCTATTCTTCCTCCCTCGCTACCCGACTTCTCTCCCATATCTATCAAGTAATCGGCAACTTTTATAACATCTAAATTGTGTTCTATAACAACCATTGTATTGCCTTTATCAACCAATTTTTGCAAAACACTCAAAAGAATACGTATATCCTCAAAGTGCAATCCCGTTGTAGGTTCGTCCAATATATATAATGTATTTCCCGTATCTTTTCGAGATAACTCGGTTGCAAGTTTTATTCTCTGTGCCTCTCCTCCGGACAAGGTTGTCGAAGGTTGTCCCAAAGTGATATAACCTAAACCCACCTCATTGGCAAGATGTAATTTCTGAACTATTTTAGGATAATTCGCAAAAAACTCTTCCGCATCGGCAAAAGACATATTAAGTACATCGTTTATGGTCTTACCTTTATATCTTACCTCTAATGTTTCCCTATTGTAGCGTTTGCCATGGCAATCATCACAAGTAACATATACATCAGGCAAGAAATTCATCTGCAAAGTCTGAACACCCGCACCTAAACAAGTTTCGCATCTTCCGCCTTTGACATTAAAAGAAAAACGTCCGGGTTTATATCCTCTTATCTTAGCAGTAGGCAACTGGGAATACAAGTTACGGATATCGTCAAAGACACCTATATATGTTGCAGGATTGCTTCTCGGTGTTCTTCCGATTGGAGATTGGTCTATTTCGATTACTTTATCTATGTTTTCAATACCTTCAATCTTCTTGTAAGGTAGTATTTTCTTTTCGCTGCGATAGAAGTATTTTGAAAGGATTGGGTGTAACGTGTCGTTTATCAAAGACGATTTGCCGCTACCCGATACTCCCGTAATGCAGGTAAATATTCCTATCGGAATTTTAACATCTACGTTTTTAAGGTTATTACCACTTGCCCCGTACAAAGATATATATTTACCATTCGGCTTACGTCTCTTTTCAGGGACTTCTATAATCCTTTCGCCTTTTAGATATTGGCAGGTAATACTATCTTGTTTCAACAGTTCTTCTGGCGTACCCTTTGCAACGACTTTACCTCCGTTGATGCCCGCAGCAGGCCCCATATCAACGACAAAGTCGCTGTTCAACATCATATCCTTATCGTGTTCAACGACAATAACACTATTGCCTTTGTCTCTTAATTTTTTCAAAGAGTTTATAAGTCGTATGTTATCTTTTTGATGCAAACCAATTGAGGGTTCGTCCAAAATATAAAGCACATTGACCAACTGCGAACCTATCTGCGTTGCAAGTCTTATTCGTTGGGCTTCTCCTCCCGACAACGACGCCGTTCGCTGTTGCAATGACAAATACCCCAAACCCACATCGACCAAAAAAGAGATTTTTGTCTTTAATTCTCTTAATATCTCCTTGGCAATAAGATTTTGTTTATCGCTTAACTTACTTGGTAACTCTTCGCACCAAACTGCCAAATCCCTAATGTCCATTCGACAAAGGTCGGCAATATCTTTATCATCTATCTTAAAACAAAGACTTTCCTTTTTCAAACGCTTACCATTGCATTCAGGACACTCTTTTTGCGAAAAAAATCCGCTTGCCCATTTCATAATACTCGCAGGAGCATCAACGCCTATCTGTTCTTTGATAATATTGACCAAACCTCTGAATTTGTCGGGATAATATTCGGATAGCTCAAAATCATTCGCAAAAACATTTTTTTCTCCGTCTTGTTCATCTTCACTATCAACCGCTGTAACTCCATACAAAATCTCATTGATTGCTTCTTGCGGTACAGATTTTAACGATGTTGTTGTTGAAACTTTGTATTTTTTCAAAATATCGGCAACAGTCTTATAAACCCAAGAATTTTTATCCGTAGTCATCGCCACAATTCCACCTTGCGACACACTCTTATCCAAATCGGGAATAAGTTTGTTTATATCCACTTCCGTTATTTCACCAAGTCCGTTGCAAAGAGGACAAGCCCCGTATGGTGAGTTAAAAGAGAATGTGTTAGGTTCGGGATCCGGATAAGATATTCCTGTTGTCGGACACATTAAGTTCTTACTATAATGCTTGATTTCATTATTCTCGTTAGCAATCATTATACTGTTTTTGCCGTTTTGAAACGCCGTTGTAATAGAGCGTTTCAACCGGTTGAAGTTATCATCTTTGACAACAATAACATCTATCACCGTTTCAATGTCGTGTCGTTTGTATCTGTCCAACTTCATTCCAAAGGTAATCTCTTCTATTTTTCCGTCTATCCTTACCTTTGAAAATCCTTTTTTTGCTATTTGCGAAAACAATTCTCTGTAATGTCCCTTTCGTCCCTTGACTATCGGGGCAAGTATCGTTATGGTTTGATTAGCGTACTTCTCGGTTATCATATCCAAAATCTGACTTTGAGAATATTTAACCATTTTTTCGCCGGTATTGATAGAGTACGCATCGGCTATTCGTGCGTAAAGCAAACGCAAAAGGTCGTAAATCTCGGTAACAGTGCCTACGTTGGAACGTGGATTTTTGTTTGTAGATTTTTGTTCTATGGCTATAACAGGCGAAAGTCCCGTAATCTTATCGACTTTGGGGCGTTCCATACCCCCTATGTAATTGCGAATATATGCAGAAAAGGTTTCGAGGTATCGTCTCTGTCCCTCAGCATAAATAGTATCAAAAGCAAGTGAAGATTTACCGCAACCGCTAAGTCCGGTAATAGTTACCAAAGAGTTGCGTGGTATTTTCAAATTGATATTTTGCAAATTATGGGCTCTCGCTCCGAATATTTCTATATAGTTATCCATATCGTCTTTCCAAACTTGCTAATTAAACGTAAGCAGGTGCGAAATATTTTATGGTTTCAATCAACAAAATCAAAGTTTCAACAAATATTATTCGCTTAAATGTAATAATTCCGTCGGTAAGCAGTCGCAATAAATTATTATCTCAAAACAAAAAAATAATGTTTAACACTATTTCACTGATGTTAAACATTATTTTATTAGTGTTAAACATTATTTTTCACTTATCAAATACCATAAAAATAACGCCTTGTTACAACCTTACGTCAAGTAGTTATCGAATACCCTCACGTGTTTCGATTTTACCAATCATATTGTTGTCTTCGTGATGAACAAGGAATAAAATATATTTGTCGTGAGTCAAAAACATAGTTTTATAGAAAGGCATTTCCTTACTATCTTGCTTGCTTCTGAATGATTGCAACCAATTGAAGCTACCGTCAGAAAATATCTGAACGAAACTTACCTGAGTTCGCAATTTATCGCTGTCGTATTGCTTTTTAGGTGTGAATTTTCCGTCTTTATAGTTCGCAATATGGTCGTTAAACATAATGTACATACCATACCTATCCCTTGTCAAAGCGTAACCATTATAATCGTTGCTACCCCTATACTCTTTTTGGCGTTTGGCAATAAAAGCGTTGCCGGTTATCAAACCTGTGTTATCTATATTGGATATAACCAAATCACGATAAAACTGTGCATTTTCGCCTGTCGGCTTTTCGCCTTTACGTCTTGGCGATTGAACTTTTGAAGCATATCTTTGCTCACCAATCATAATGACATTACCGCCAACCATAGGCACTAAATGATCTACATACGTCGTGAATTGCGAAGGTATAACCAAACCGTCCTTTGCAACCGTAGGTCTTTGGGCTTTCTTATCCTTTGGATTAGGTTTGAACGGGGCTACCATATCATCGGTTTCGTAATCTCTGAACTCCACCTGTGAGAAATTCTTTTGATAATGGCGTCGTTTGTCAAATGTATATGCGAACGAGCCGGTAGCCAAATAAGGCTTGTCGTTAGTTGTGCCGTAATAACCTGCAAGCACATAATCACCCTCTAAATTAAAACAGCATTGCATATCAGTTACCCATGCTTTTTCCATTTGCAATGTGTAACCTTTGTTTATATACGGCTCCATGTGAATAAGGAAAGCTTTGTCGTCGGCGTGATTTATTTTTTTACCTTGAACATAGCCGTTGATTGCAAGTAACGCACGTTTTCCGTCATTAGATACTGCCACATCGCTAACCTTATAGGCTGGCATCTGAATATTCTTCAAAGCATAGTTTTTATCCCAAAGCATATTCATTTTATCATCATAAACTCTGACGTTTGCACTACGTCCGGCGGTGTCATTTTCAAATAAACAGAACACCATTTTGGTTTTGTTTTCAGAAAACTTGAACAAATAAGGTGCTTGTGCCGAATCGGCAAAATAATTATAGGTGATAAATTTCTTTGGCTCGTCAATCAAACGCATATCTCTTAAATGCAGAAATTCACAATACAAAGACTGTTTTCCTGTCTTTACGTTGTCGGTTTTCTTTCTTGAAGTACGTTTTTCTTGTTTAGGGGCATCTTCTTTTGTCTTGGACAATATGAATCCGACAAGTGCTCCGCTACGCCAAGTCTGTTCTATTTTGAATTTATTACTTCCAAAATTAATTCTTACTACTTTATCCACATTTCCGTCTTTATCTGTACGGGCAAGATAATAGCGATATTCGTATTCCCCTTGACCGATGTATTCATCCATACTGTAATAGAAATAGTATGAACCGTTGTCTTCGGCAATAAACTCCACGCTTTTACAATTATCTTTTATATCATAGAAACGATTACCCCAATGTATATCCATTTGTGCCTGCACACAGATTGCAATAATCAAAGAGAGGAATATAAATAATGTCTTTTTCATATCTGAAATACGATTTTTGATGTGCAAAGGTAATAAAATAATTTTAATAACTAATTAATTTTTATTAAAAATGTGTTGCGTCATAACCATTTTAAGATTTTCGATAAAACTTTTGCCGATATTATTTTAACAAATCGGGGCGTCTTTGCCTTGTTCTTTCGATTGCATTTGCTTCTTGCCATGCTTCTATTTTCTTAGGGTCGCCACACAACAATACATCGGGGACTTTCCAACCTCTGTACTCTGCCGGACGTGTATATACCGCAGGAGCAACCAAGCCGTCTTGGAATGAATCGCTCAAAGCACTTTGCTCATCACTCAAAACGCCGGGAATTAATCTAACGACACTATCGCAAATAACAGCCGATGCCAATTCTCCTCCACTCAAAACATAATCGCCAATGGATATTTCTTTTGTAATAACGTGTTCCCTCAAACGTTCATCAATACCCTTGTAATGACCGCAAAGGATTATCAAATTTTCTTTCAAAGACAAATCATTACTCATCTTTTGGTTGAGCATTTCTCCGTCAGGAGCGGTGTATATTATTTCATCGTAATTAGTTTTCTTTTGCAAATCTTCAATACAATTCATAACAGGTTCTATTTGAATAACCATACCTGCCCCGCCTCCGAAAGCATAATCATCAACGCTACCGTACTTGTTCAAAGAATAATCACGAAGATTAATTAAATTGAGTTTCAAAAAACCTTTGGTCTGAGCGCGTTTAAGGATTGAATAGTTAAAAAAACCTTCAAACATTTCGGGAAATAGTGTAATGATGTCTATTTGCATAATTTTATTATTGTAATTGCATTATCACAAAATAAGGAATAAAAATCCCAAGTATATAAATTCCGATTTATTGTCTTTATTCTTTCGGAGTGCAAAAATATGAAAAGATTTTAGATTTTTTGAAAAAAACAATGATTTATTGTAATGAATGTAAAAAATATTGTAACTTTGCAACGTTTATGAAATACTATGTAAGTAATAATATGAAAAAGACCATAATAAATTCGTTTCTGTTGTGTCTATGCTTGTGCCTTACGGCTCAACTGCACGCCCAAATCAAAGATTATAAAGTTGTTCCCGATTTTAATTATAGTGATTATTCACAATATATGAATTATGCCACACAACCGTGGGCGTTGATGAATCAAACATTATATTTGGAGAATGTCAATGATTCTCTATTGGATTATTTCTTTGTCGGAATGCGTGCAAACGAATACGAAGCAAGTAAAAACAGTAAGGGCAAGACTATTTCAGACAAAGACAAGTCAAGAGGTTACAATAAAAACAACAGCGTACGTGTCAATGGCAAGACCATCTCATATTATCACCTTACAAGAATGAGCAAAGAGAAGTTAAACTCTTTGAAAGGTGCGTGGTTCGTTGTTTTGGATTATGTTCCGGATCAGTTTGCATTTAATAGAATAAAAGAAGCAGTGCCGTCAAAACAAGATTGGTCCAAACTTCGCAAACCTTTCCTTAAACTATTGGTTGGAAATACAGACGATACGGTTTATTATGCTTATCAAAATTTCTACAACCAATATCATTTTCCTTTCATTCCAATGTCGTATTACAATTATAATAAAAACGGTTATCCTATTGGCAAAAACACCAATTCCGACCTTAACCTAATTTCTTACGACACTACTGCCAACTACGCCATTGTTGCAGATTTTCTTATAGGACAAACTCTCACTCTTCCGGTTGTTACAGACGAAACGATAGAACGACTATATAACGGCATAAGAATATACAACTACGACGACGATTCTCGTAAATATTCTTTTACAGAATATCCTACTGCAAAGGCAAGGCGATTGGAAGGAGTTAAGTTTCATGTTACTGACGTAGCATTTGATGCCAAGAACTTAACTGACGTATATCTTAAATTGGTTATTGACAACCGCCAAGATACTATATATTACAAATATCCGACAAAAAAAGAAAGACATTTGTTCCCATTCGTTATTGACAATTTCCTAACACGTATAAAACAGGAGTACAAAGACAGAGAATTTGTTGTTCGCGGCGACAAATTTCCTCTTACCGTTATAGATTTAAGAAGAAAAACTCCAATAACCTTGCATCAAGGCGATAAGTTCAGATGCTTGGACGTTGTAGTAAAAGACGGAAAATTTCAAATGCTTATGCGTAACGAAAAAGGTCGTAAGTTTTATATGCCAGAGGATTATGCACTTGGCGATTGGTTAAGTTTCGACAAGTATTTAATGGATAATAGAGTTGAAAAATATAGATATACCTACCCTTCCGCATTCAAAGCCATTTGCAACAAAGAACTTATCCCTACTATGACTATGGATATGACCGAACTTTCTTGGGGCAAACCCGACAGAGAAGTTTTCACCAATTTTGACGGCAGTGATAGACATTGGTTTTATATGGGTAACGTTTATGTGATTTATAAAAACAACAAATTACATAGAGTTGCCCGAATACCGAAAGAACTTCGATAAAAAACAAAGTGTTTAACAAAACTAATAGAAAAGGTCAAAAACATTTATGGACAATTTCGATAAGGAACAAGAAAGAGAAATGCGGCTGCAAGTCAATCGCTATGAAAGGTTTCTTAAAGGAGAGGATATTTGGTTTGACTCCGACAACTATGTGGATATTATTGATTGGTATTTCAACAATGATATGTTCGAGCAAGCCGAAGAAGTTACTTTGCGTGCCTATGAATTGTTTCCGAACAATGAAGAAATAATTTCAAGATATACTACTTATCTTGCCAACCATTCCGAATATCAAAAAGCGATAGATATTACCAAACAGGCGTTAGACTTATACGATTCCGACGAATTGCGATTGGATTTGGCATCACTATACATTGATTCAAACAAGAATATTGATGTCGCCTTGGATATATTGCTCGATATTCTGCAAAGAGACGAAGAAAATTACTTCATATATATGCTTATCGGCAGGATTTTCTTGGAAAGAGACAATTTAATTAACGCCGAAAAATATCTACATAAGGCTGTCGAACTTAATTACGAGGACAGAATGACCTTAGGTTGCTACACCGATTGTGCATTTGAGCCGTCGCTTCAAGATAATATCATAAACCTATTGTTTAATTTAAGTCGAGAGCACCCATTTATGGATATTATCTGGTGTGCATTGGGTATTGTTTATTCACGCTACAAACTTTTTGATTTAGCAATTGAAGCCTTTGATTATGCAATAGTCATCAACCCAAAAGGAGAAATTCGCCACGCATGTAAAGCCGATTGTTTGATAGCAAAAAAAGATTACGCAAATGCAAAAAAGGAATTAGACTTGGCAATAGACAACGCCCAAAACTATGCAACCGATTTGCATTTGGTTTATGCCGGCATTTTGATTATTGAAAACGATTACGCTAAAGCCCTATTGCATTTGAAGCAAGTCGATGACGATGCAAACGATATATTCGGCAAGACATATTTGTTGGATATGGCTTTGTGCTATTATTTTTTGGACGACCCATCATCTGCAATAACTTGCGTTCAAAGAGCATACGATGAAAACATAGATATTGAACTGATAATAGATTTCGCAAGAAAAGTCTATGACTATGGTTTTGAAAACCATAGTGAAGATATTTTTGAAATGCTTTTCACAACCTCGACAGATGACTATACAATAGAACTCGCAAGTACCACTCTTGCCGCTTTGAAATCAAGAGACGGACATACTTTTGAGGCTATAAAAATTATGGAAAACACTCTTGCAGAATTACATTCTTGCACGGAAGATTTTTGGTATGCATTTTTGCGAATTACTTGCCAAGACCAAAAGTTTGACAGTTACACAACCAAGACGTTGAAGATATTATCTTCTTTGGATTCCTTTCCAATATACATCAAAGAGCATTATCCCGAAATCATCGACAATCCAAATTATAAACGTTGCTTAAAACAAATTCATCATGTTTAATACTAATAAAATAATCAGTGTAACCAATAAATTAATCACTCACACTAATAAATTAGTTAGTGAAACTAAATCACTGATGTCCCTAATTATTTTGGTAGTATCACTATTTATTTTACCGAATACATTAATTGCTCAAAATCCTTCCACTACCACATTTCCCAATCCTCAACCTGCGGCAAAGACGAGTGATGCAAAAGAAATAAATACACTTCCGCAAAAGACAGCAACACTTCCGCAAGAAACGATTACAAAAAAAGATTCTTCGACCAATAACAATATGGTTCAAAATGTTGTTTCTTGGTATATGGACAATATCAATTACGGAACGATAACGCTGCTTATGGCAGTGGAAAGTTCTTTTATTCCTTTTCCGTCGGAAGTGGTCATACCTCCTGCCGCATACAAAGCAACGTCAAAGGATAACAATATGAATATTATATTGGTTGTTGTTTTCGGAACACTCGGTGCATTGATAGGAGCAACAATCAATTATGTTTTGGCTCTGATTATAGGCCGTCCTATTATATACAAGTTTGCAGATTCTCGCGTGGGACATATGTTATTACTAAGCAAAGAAAAAGTTGCAAAGGCTGAGGAATATTTTGTTAAACACGGCAAAACTTCAACATTTATCGGTCGTTTAGTTCCTGCCGTCAGACAACTTATCTCTATACCTGCCGGCATTGCAAAGATGAATTTCGGATTTTTCTTGTTATATACGTTTCTTGGAGCTGCTATTTGGAACACCCTTTTAGCTCTCTTGGGATATTTGGCGAAAGGTCAGCAAGATATTATCGAAAAATACTCTTCCGAATTGTCATACGTTTTGGTCAGCTTAGGAGTATTGTTTGTTGCATACTTAATATATAATGGTCTAAAAAAGAAAAAGCAACCCAATAATGAGCGATAAACTCTTCGGACTTGTAGGCTATCCATTGTCTCATTCTTTTTCTAAAATTTATTTTGAAGATAAATTCAGAAAAGAAGGTTTGAATAATTGCAAATATGAACTTTTTGAATTGAAATCCATTGATGACTTACCCGAATTACTTAAAAACAATCCGAATTTAATGGGGCTGAACGTTACTTCGCCTTACAAAACAGCGATAATGAAATATGTGGATTTCAAAACGTCGCAACTGCAAAACAATCCTGCCACCAATTGCATAAAAATTAAAGACCAAAAACTCTACGCTTACAATACGGACACTATCGGCTTTGAACAGTCGCTGATTGAACAAACTGATATTGCCGATATCCATTCTACTCTTATTCTTGGCACTGGTGGTGCGGCAATAAGTTGCTATATTGTATTGAACAATCATAATATAAAAACGACTTTTGCAACAAGACAAAGCAATTCGCAAATAAAAGAAACCTTTTTAAGCAAAATCGCCCTTTCGTCAGAATTTGTGAATTACGATAATCTAAAAAATTTAGAGCAATACGATTTAATAGTCAATGCAACACCTTGCTCGATGAGCTTGCCACCAATAAAAGAATTTCCGTATGAGAAAATAAATTCCAATCACGTAGTTTTCGATTTGATTTATAACCCGAGCGAAACATTTCTTCTTTACAAATCAAAGACACAAGGAGCAAAAACAATCAATGGTCTGAATATGCTACGCTATCAAGCCGAAGCAAGTTGGGAAATATGGCTATGAGCAAAATTTTCATAATATTAGCACCTACGATTATTGCGATATTGATTCGTTTGAAACCTTTTGATTTGTTGTTACGAACGTTCAATACCTTAACACACGAATTATCGCACGCCTTTATTGCAATACTTTTCCGCCAAAAGGTTCAAAAGATAGCATTGAACACAGATTTTTCAGGCGTTTGTGTAACCAAGATAACTTCAAAAGTTGCCGGCTTTTTCATATCGCTTGCCGGCTATACACTTCCCGGTCTTATAGGTTTCGGTCTTATATGTTTGATACCATTCGGCATAACGGAAAAAACATTTTATATTATAATGGCAATAAGTATTATCTCAATAATCTTTGCCATTGCCAATAGTTTTGGCAGAGTATGGACTATTTGTTTCGCATCATTAAACTTGATTTTTATACTTGTTCCTATCTTTCATTCTATATACGACAACATCATATATATATACGCCTACGTGCTTTTGATTGAAAATCTTTTATCAACGCTAACCTTGCTATATGTCAATCTAATCAATCCAAAAAAGGCAGGAGATTCGCTGCTTTTGAAGAAAACAACGCATATTCCTACAATTATTTGGAGTATTTTGTTTTTCGTGTTTTCCGTTGTAATGTTGTGTCTTAGTTTTGTCATTGTGGCAAAGTATTTCACAATTCTTTAATTTTTCTTATTCGTATATCACAAATAAATTGTACCTTTGCAACCTCAAAAAAAGGGATATACTATGCAAATAGAAGTATTGAAATCCAAAATTCATAGAGTTAAGGTAACTCAAGCTGACTTAAATTACATCGGTTCAATAACTATTGACGAGGATTTGATGGATAAGGCCGGTATCATCGAGAATGAAAGAGTGTATATTTACGATATAAACAACGGCGAAAGATTTGATACTTATGCTATCAAAGGCAAACGCAAAAGTGGAGTAATAGGTCTTAACGGAGCGGCTGCACGAAAAGTTCAAATAAATGACTTACTTATCATAGTATCTTTTGCAACTATGGATTTTGAAGAAGCAAAGAAATGGAAACCTACCGTTATCTTCCCCAAAAACAATCAATGCGATTAATCCTTTTAAGCCAACAAAATTCTGTTCTGTAATCAAAGTCGCAAGAAATCTCAAATAAATCTTCGCTATGGGCTGTTTCAATGAAAATATTAAGTCAAAAGTTGTCGATATTCAAACTTTGCAAAAAACATTAGAGATTGCACGTTTGCAAAATAAGAAAATAGTTTTCACTAACGGCTGTTTTGATTTGATTCATTTAGGACATGTGGATTATCTTTCAAAAGCGAGAGATTTAGGAGATATTTTGGTTGTCGGAGTTAATAGCGATAATTCGGTAAAACGACTAAAAGGCAACACAAGACCACTTCAAGATGAAGTTTCACGCTCACAGATTTTAGCATCATTTGTTTTTGTGGATTTCGTTGTGCTGTTTGATGAAGATACACCGTTAAACCTGATACAAACAGTTCAACCTGATATTCTTGTTAAAGGTGCCGACTACAAAATTGAAGATATTGTCGGCTATGATATTGTCAAAAACAAAGGCGGCGAAGTAAAAACAATATCTTTCTTACAAGGTTTTTCCACAACAAATATCGTTAATAAAATACTTGATACAACTTCGACAAAATAACCATTAAAAGGTTTTTATATTTCACAAATATTTCCAATTATTTCACGAAACATTAAAAGAAAAAAGGCATTGCTTTACAATAATAAAACAATGCCTTGAATAAATACACTAATATTTTACAGATACATTTATCTTG
>OMYR01000002.1 GCA_900315335.1 uncultured Bacteroidales bacterium | reverse complement strand
ATTCCGAACAGAGAAGTTAAGCCCTTTATCGCCGATGATACTGCAACAAGTATGTGGGAAAGTAGGTCGCTGCCAAGTAAAGTAAAGAGAGTATGACCGGTTGGTTGTACTCTCTTTTGTTTTATTAAATAATTTATTAATTAATTAATTAATTTGTAATGTTATCAAAACGCTATTTATGAAATTTAAACATTATCTTGGTACGCATATCTATGCTTACTTTTTGTTAGCACCATTGCTATGTGCAATACTTTATTTTGTGATTTGTATTGTTTTTTTGGCTACTGGCTTTTTGGTGGATGAGTTTCCTGATGGTACAGATTTTTTGATAGGTTGGTTCTCTGGATATATTGTTTCAATTTACATACATTGGAAGAAGTCCTTGGATAAAGTCGGAAGAAAAAATGTGTAATCAGTTTGATAGATATTAAAATTAACAGAATTTTATCTGTTAAATGATTTGAAAGGAGTTAGTCGAATGATTGACTCCTTTTTTATATCTTATCTTGCATTTTCAACCCTATATATAATAATGTATATCCCTTTATTTCTATTTTGTTTGCCTTTGTTTTCCGCTTGTCCGCCTTTACTTATTATTCAAAAACCTGATATTGGCGTTTGAAAACCTCTAACTATCGTCTGAAAACCTCTACTTTTCGTACCTATATTGCGGAATATAGTAGTTGTATATTGCGGAATATAGTGGTCGTATATTCCGCAATATATGTACGAAAAGTAAAGGTTTTTGGACGGAAATCAAAGGTTTTCAAACGATAATCAAAGGTTTTGAAATGCTCGTAAAAGGCAAACAAATTGAAACCAAAAGTAAATAACCGAAAATCAAATGCGGATAAATGGAAATTAAAGGGAAATAAAAACGAAGTAAAGAGAGATAAATGCAAACAAAAAGGCGGTGCAATGTGATGTCCTATGAAAGAAAACATTGTCGGCTATCCTGTGCCGCCGAGATAAGGAAATAAAAATATAATTCGGGAAAACAATTGACTTGTTGCGAAAAATTGAGATTGGAAAAAAGGAAATTCAAAATGTTGTTGCAATATTTCATTGCTTTTTGCGTTTTCAATACTCAAAAACTAAGGAATAAACTATTAAAATATAACAAGATGAGAAGAGCAATTATATACTTCTTAATGCTTTTTGCAGGTTGCGTGGCAATGGCTCAAAGAGTGAATATCAAAGGCGTTGTGCAGGATAGCCAAAGCGGTGAAAAACTTATGTTCGCCAACTGTATATTGCAGTACAAAACCGATACAATCGGTATCTTCAAAGGCGAAACAACAAACGAAAACGGCGAATTTGAGTTCAAAAAGATAAAGAAAAGAAACATTATATTAAAGGTTTCGTATGTCGGTTATAATATTTTCAGACGGGAAATAAGCGAGAAAGATTTCATTGAAGGCAAGGATATTGATTTGGGCGTGATTGCAATGGAGAAAGATGAGTTGCAGGTTGTGGAAATTACGGCTCAAAGAAAACGTATTGAAATTGATGACGACAAAATGAATGTCAATATCGACGAGAATATGGCGGCAATGGTGTCCAGCGCGTTTGACTTGCTGCGATTGGTTCCCGGCGTGATGATTGACGGCGATGAGAAACTGACGCTGAACGGCAAGAGCGGAGTGCAGTTTCAATATAACGGCAGGGAATTGAAAATGGATTGGGACGGCATAAAAGATATGTTAAAGAGTATGTCGCCTGAAATGATTGAACAATTTGAAGTGCTGAAAAATCCCGGTGTGCGTTATGACGCCGAAGGTACGGCCGGCATCATTAATATAAAAATGAAAAAGGCTAAAAACTACGGATTGAACGGAACTGTCAATTTGGGCAGCGGATATGAAAATAAGATTAATTACTCATTCAATGAGGGAATGCGGTTGAACTTTGTCAATGATAAGTGGATTATCTCCGCAGGAATGAATAATTCCAATTCGTGGTACGGCACGTATTATAAGGAAGACTCGTCTTACAGATACACATGGGTAGGTAAAGATACGACGCTTTTCAAATATTATTCGGGAGCAGATGATGCGACTTCGGCTTGGAGAGGTGTGGATTTCTCGGCGTCATATTCTTTGGACACGACTTCCACTCTTTCTTTTGATGCACGCTATAATTACAACAAAAGTCCTTTCAATCAAAGTACGGATGAGACTTATATGTCCCACGCTCCCCATTACTACGATGTGGATTCCTCGTATTTCAACACCTCAGGTTATCAATCCAACGGTTCTTCGGCGAGTTTTGGTCTCGGTTACGTAAAAAAACTTTCCGCCGACGATACAAAGTTCTCCATGGACTTGGATTATTCCACCAACAGCAACGAAACTTCTTCATTGAGCGATGTGGCGTATTACAACAAAGACAATGCAACAGAGGAAGAACTTTTAAGACGTCAGGGCTACAAAAGACAAAACGAAAGCGAAAGTCATAACGCTTCATTCAGGGCTGATTATTACAAACCTTTGGGACGCGGCAACCGTTTCGAGATGGGTATAAAATCAAAAATCAGTTATTCGGACAGAGATTACAACTCATTGCTTTTCAATCAAGCCACAAACGAATATACCAATAACCCGTACGAATCCAATCGCTTCAAATACACGGAGAATATAAACTCATTCTACGCTTCATTAACCAATAAATACTTTGATAAGAAGTTATCCGTACGTTTGGGCTTGCGTATGGAACAGACAAACACCAAAGGCGAACAAGTCAATAACGGAGAGATAAACACATTGCATTACTTCAATGTCTTTCCCAATGTGAGATTGGGTTACAAATTCTCGGACGATAAGGAGTTGGGACTTAACTATTCGTACCGTTTGCGTCGTCCTTGGTCAAGCCAGTTAAATCCTTTTGTCAAAAAATCCGATGATTACAACTATTCGACGGGAAACCCCGCTTTGGAGCCTTCATACTCTCACAGTTTCAACTTATCTTATTCCTCCGACTTCGCATTTTTCCCGTCTCTTTCTTACACACACTCGTACAACGAAAGCGAGACTATGCGTGTTCCTTTGGACGACAGTTGGGGAATAACGGATTACAATGCTTTGGCACAGATAACATATCCTATAAACTTCGGTACATCGGATATGTTGGGCTTGGATTTGTCTTACAACAAGTCTATCGGCACTACGTGGTACATAGGTATAAGCGGTGGCGTCGATTACACGCACATAGCCTCCACAGCCGGCGGCATAAAAGCCGTAAGCAACGACGGATTTTCCTACAATATTCAAGCGAACGTCTTCGGAACCATTATGTGGGACATAAGATTGAGTGCGTTTTTTATGTACTATTCGTCCAATATAACGGGATTCGGTAAAGGCTCTGGTTGGCAATACTCCAATATATCTTTAAGCAGAGATTTCTTCGACAAGAAACTGAATGTGTCGTTCTCTGTAAGACTTCCGCAATTCAAAGACTCGTACAACGAAAGCACATATATGAATTACAGATACGAGACATGGAGGCAGAAAGACAAACCGATGTTTCACGTTTCTTTGAGATACAAATTCGGTAAGTTCTATCAAAACAAACAGGTTCAAAAACAACAACTGCAAAGCCACGACGACCAAGAAGACGGAGGCGAACAAAGACGCTAAATTCTGTAATCCGTGTCTGGCAAAGACAATAAACAATTATTTATCAACAATAACGCACGAAATATTATGAGAAAACTATTCATTTTGCTTGCACTTTGCATTGCAACTTTTGGAACAAACGCCCAAATATCAAAGGAAGCGTTCGACAAATGGCACGCAAACAAATATTCAATGTTTATTCACTTCGGATTGTACTCCGAATTGGGCGGAGTGTGGGAAGGAAAACCCGTAACGCGAGGATACAGCGAACAGATACAGTCTTTTGCAGGTATATTCAGCGACTGGTACGGCAGCACCGCCAAGAGTTTTAACCCCACGAACTTTAACGCCGATTCTATCGTCGCCCTTGCCAAACGCTCGGGAATGAAATCCGTTGTCATAACCTCCAAACATCACGACGGCTTTTGTATGTTTCACACCGCAACGACAGACTACAACTCCTACGACGCCACTCCGTGCAAACGCGACTTCGTCAAAGAAATGTCGCAGGCTTGCAAACGGGCAGGTATCAACTTGGGCATATATTTTTCACTCATAGACTGGCACTATCCTCACGCATATCCTATTTCCAGCCACAACAGTGATTTTATTACACCCCAACATCACGACTACAATAAGGCACAAGTAACCGAATTGCTTACAAATTACGGTTCTATATCGGAACTTTGGTTCGATATGGGGGCAAATACACCATGGCAAAGCAAAGAACTCTACGATTTGGTTCATAAACTGCAACCTGATTGTATGGTAAGCGGTCGCCTTGGTAACGACTTCTATGATTTCAGTGTGATGGCTGATAACAAATATCCTGAATCCACGCTGCAAACGGCTTGGCAATCGGCAGCCTCGATGTTTGATGAAACGTGGAGTTATCGTTCATGGCAGCAGCGCGGTGAAGTAAAAGACAAAGTTAATGAGAAGTTACGCAGCCTTATCAACGTTGTTTCGCACGGCGGTAACTTTCTTTTGAATATAGGTCCCAAAGGCGATGGCTCCGTTGTGGAGTTTGAACGCCAAGTGTTGGAGCAAATAGGCTCGTGGCTTGACAAAAACGGCGAAGCCATTTACAATACCGAAGCATCGCCTTTCCAAACGTCTTTCGATTGGGGAGCGGTAACCCAAAAAGACAACACTTTGTATTTGATTCTCTCGGGAAAACGTCCTGCAAACGACAGAATAACCCTTACCGTGCCTGACACCAAACTCCTTTCCTGCAATACCAAAACCACGGTCAAAGGAAATCAAATAACATTCTTACTTGACAACAACGCCTACGGCGATGAAATCAGCGTTATCAAAGCAACGTTCAACCGTCCTGTGGAAAAACAAATCACGCATAGCGAGCGCATAGCCAACCACAGCTATTCTTGTTTTGATTATTACAGTAACTACCGCAGCGATGTCAGTTACCAATGGAATATCGTTAAAAACAATCTTCGCGAATTGGAATTTACTTACACTTCCCAAGAGATTGGCAAAGAATTATCGCTTGAAATAGACGGCAAGAACTACACTTTAACCCTTACCGCTGACAATCCTCAACCTCTTGCTTCTAACATCACAACCACTTTCGGCGATTACTATCTTTGCGGCCCGGCAGGAGGAATGTTTGACTCTCCTTCCGTTATCCGCACCGACATAAACACTCCTCCGACAAGATATGCTTCTTGGCAAAAGACAGACAACAGCACTGCGATGTTCGATTGCGATATTTTGGAGACATATTACCTGATGCAGAACATAGAAACCGACAAAGCACACGACATTATTATGGATATTGGTGCGGGCAACGGCATCGAGGTTTATTTGAACGGCCGCTCCGTAATGAAGCATTTGAATCCTTATCGCTGCAAATTCCGTGAGGAAAAGATTTTATTGCCTTTGGAAAAGGGAAACAATCAGATTGTTTTGAGAATGTACAACCGCTTTGAGAAACAGACGGGTTATTTGTTGAAACTTTCAAACGACCAAGTCATATATAAACAACGTCTGACCCTTCCGAAATATTTGAAAGGCAGAAATCACACCGTGATAGTCAGACAAAACAAGCTGCCGTCCATACATAAAGACACCGAACTGTCAAATATTTCGATAGATTTCCGTTGATTGTGATTTTTTCGTCTCAAAAATTTGTCAGTTTATTAAAACTTTGTACTTTTGCAACTGCTTAACAAATTAAAACAATGACAAAAACAATCGCAAATATCACAAGTAAAAACGTAACTGCCTCATTCAGAACCCTGCGTAGGGGGGGGGTATTTTCAATATTGCGATAGTAAATACAAAGGATTTAATAATTAATATATATAATAAGGTATGCAGATATGCTCATGGGGAGTGTGTCTGCATATCTTTTTTATTTAGGTTCCAACGATGAGAAACATTTTTGCAATAGAGACAAAAAAACAGATGAAAGTAGGTTGAAAATATGTATAATAATTTGATTTTCAATAAAAATATATTGAATTTTATATTCAGCGAACACAAGTTCTTGTTCAATAAAGGCGAGTTATTGTTCCAATTAGCACTAACTGATGTTCCGAATAGCACTGACTCGTGCAGTAGATAGCGGGATCTACTGCAACAGATCGCGCTATGTATTGCAATAGATCGCGCTATGTATTTCACGAGTCAGTGCTATTTGGAACATCAGTCAGTGCTGATTGGAAAATTGGTCAGTGTATATTGGAAAATCAACTTCAAACAAAATAAGTGAAAAATCAAAGCAAGAAGAACGGAAATAAGATAATTATAAACAATAAAAAAACAAAACAACAAAAAAAGAAATGAAAAAATTACTCATTACAGTTAGTGTCGCACTATTAATGTGTTCTTGTGGTGTGTCAAAGGTTAATGTTACAGATGTAAAAGTGGTGGAAGCAAATGCTTCGGTCTTTGCAAAACCATTGGTTGCCGATATAGAAATAAATCAAGAGATTGGCAAGATAAGAGACACTTTATTCTATTCCGTTATGAATTATCAACAAAATAAAATACAGGAGTATATTTATTATAATGACGGACTCGCCAAAATAAAAGCCAAGTATGGGGCAGATGTTATCGTTAATCCTTCGTTTGATGTTGAAAAACTCGGAACAGAATATAAATTAATCATAACAGGTTGGGTGGCGAACTATATTAATTTCAGACCTATTGAAGAAAAAGACATTTGGTGGACAAATAAGACTTTACCTACTAATAATTCTAATTACCATATAACATACGAAGAATAGTATGTGAATACCAAAAGTCCGCCGAACAAACAGCGGACTTTTTTGTTTTTGCAAAGCACGTTAAAAGAAAACAAAGCCTTGATTAAAAGCCGGGCAGTTTGAACCAAAGGGTCGGAAGTAAAAGCAGATAACCCAAAACTATCATCGCAAGAATGAATTTCCATGAGAATTTAACCCATTTGGCGTATGGTATCTTGGCAACCGAAAGCACTGCGACCAATACTCCGCTTGCGGGGGTGATAAGGTTGGTAAAGCCGTCGCCGATATGAAAGGCGGTTACGGTACTTTGCAACGAAAGCCCCACGCCGTTGGATATTTCGGTGAAAATCGGCATAAGTAAGGCGGCTTTTGCCGTTCCCGAAGTTATTATTGCGTTTAGCAAGGTCTGAAATCCGTACATTATGCTTAAAGTTCCCATTTGTGAAGTACCGCCAAGTGAGTGCGTGATGCCGTCAAGCATCATTGTGATAACCTTTCCGTCCTCCAAGATTACCAGTATGCCGCTTGCCAAAGCCACAACCATTGCAGCCGAAAGCATATCTTTGCAGCCGTCAATAAAACTTTTGGCTATCTGGGACGGAGTTTTTCTTGCGATTAAGCCGACGATTATAGCCATTGCGAAGAACAAAGCAGCGATTTGTTCAAACTCCCACTTAAAGACCGTTACTCCCACAACCAAAGCCACGATAACCAATCCCAAGACGAGCAATGATAATTGAGGTATGCGTTTGTTGGTTATGCCTTGCAAATCGGTGGAAGTGGCGGCAGAAGAGATTGATGTGTCGACCTTGTGTTTATGGGCATATCGCAAAACAAATGCAATGCCGCACGCAGTGAATATAAGCCAGATTATAAAACGATACTCTATGCCTGAGAACATCTGAATGCCCGCTATGTTTTGTGCAATGCCGAGAGTGAAAGGGTTTAGTAAGCAACCGGCAAAGCCAAGTCCGGCAGCCAAGAAGCACATACAAACGCCCACGTATTCGTCGTAGCCCATTTGTTTGCTTAAAGGTATCATAACCATAACAAAGGCTATCGTCTCTTCACTCATTCCGAATATCGCACCGAACAAAGAGAACAAAATCATAATTGTGGAGATTATCAAATTATTTACTCCAATCATTCTGAACAGAGCGTACTTCTCGAATTTCTTGCTTGAACGTATAAGTTTATCGACTCCGTACTCGACGGCTTTTGTTTCGTTGAGAATCCAAAACGCTCCGCCGATAATCAATATAAATGCAATAATGGACGGTGCTCGTTGGAAGCCTTTGAAGAATGATGAGAACACTTGCCATGTTTGCGGCTCTGCACCGGGTAAAACCCAAGTAGCGATAGCCGAAAGTAAAATCATGGCGAAGATTATGACGTAGGTATGTGGTATTTTCTTCATAACGAATGCGGTTTATATGATGCCCTCTCTTATAAGGTCGTGCAAGTGAATAACGCCTAAGTAGTTGTTGTCGTCATCTACGACCAACAGTTGAGTTATGGACTTCTCCCGCATTATATTCAATGCTTTGACGGCGTAGTCTTCCTCGTGTATGGTCATAGGCGTTTTAGTCATAATCATACAAGCCGCCGCCTGCATATTGATGTTTTCTTTGTGAGTTCCGAGAAAGCGTCGCAAATCTCCGTCGGTTATTATTCCGATTACTTTCGAGCCTTTGACAACGGCGGTACAGCCCAAACGTTTGGAAGAAATCTCTATCAAGGCGTCGGATAGGGGTGTTGTGTCGTCAATCCAAGGTTTTTCGTTGCTGCGATAGAGGTCTCTCACTTTCATATAAAGACGTTTGCCCAAAGAACCGCCCGGGTGGTATTTGGCGAAGTCTTTGCTTGTAAAACCTCTCAGATGCAGAAGAGCCACACTCAAAGCATCGCCCACAACCAATTGAGCAGTGGTCGAACATGTGGGAGCGAGGTTGTTGGGGTCGGCTTCTTTATCCACGTAGCAGTTTAGGAAGTAATCGCAGTTTTGGGCGAGAAACGAACTCTTCTCACCGCATATTGCGATTGTCGTATTACCGAAAGCCTTTATCAAAGGAACGAGGACTTTTATCTCGGGAGTGTTGCCGGATTTGGAGATTACGATGACAATATCTCCTTTTTGAATCATTCCCAAGTCGCCGTGAATTGCTTCGGCTGCGTGCATAAACAACGAGGGCGTGCCGGTGGAGTTTAATGTTGCGGCAATCTTGTCGGCAATTTTGGCGGATTTGCCTATACCGGTTATTATCACTCTTCCTTTGGACTGAAATATTGCTTGTACGGACTTCTCGAAATCGTCATCTACGTAGTTTGTCAGCGTTTTTATCACTTCTGCTTCTTGTAAAATTGTATCTTTTATTACATTTTTTACGTCAAAATTAGCCATCATATTGAAAAAATCATTAATTTTGTTTTCCAAATAACTTTACGGTGCAAAGTTACGAAGTTTTTTTCAAGAATACAGGTTATGGAAGAGGCAAAGCAGGATTTTTTACAAGAAAAGATATATTCGGAGTTACGACGAATCTTTGGATTTACGCAGTTTAAAGGGTATCAGAAAGAGGTTATTGAAGATTTGCTCTCAGGCAAAAATGTTATGGTCATAATGCCTACGGGCGGTGGCAAGAGTCTTTGTTACCAACTTCCTGCGATGCTTATGGAAGGCTTGGCGATAGTTATATCGCCGCTTATCGCACTGATGAAAAACCAAGTAGATGCCATTCGTCAGATGCAAGGAGAAAAAAGCGTTGCTCATTTCCTTAACTCTTCTCTTGGAAAACACGAAAGTACGAAAGTTAAAAACGATGTTCTGTCGGGTAAAACCAAGATGCTTTACATAGCCCCTGAATCTTTGATGAAACCTGAAAACACCGAGTTCCTTAAACAAGTAAAACTCTCTTTCGTGGCTATTGATGAAGCGCATTGTATAAGTGAGTGGGGACATGACTTCCGCCCTGAATACAGACGTATTAGAGAAATGGTGAATAATATCGGGCAAGATATACCTATTATAGCCTTGACAGCCACTGCCACGGAAAAAGTCCGTAACGATATACTTAAAAACTTGAATATAGAGGACGCTCAATTGTATATTGCATCTTTTAACCGCCCCAATTTATATTATGAAGTACGTCCTAAACCCGATGACGAGAAACTTTTGATTAAAGAAATTATCCGTTTTATCAAAAACAACGAGCATAAAAGCGGTATAATATATTGCTTGGCAAGAAAAAAAGTCGAGGAGGTCGCTCAAATACTTAATCTTAACGGTATAAAAGCGATGCCTTATCATGCAGGTTTAGATGCCAAGCAAAGAGCCGTAACGCAAGACAAATTCTTAATGGAAGATATCGATGTCATTTGTGCAACCATTGCTTTTGGCATGGGTATAGACAAACCGGACGTAAGATATGTTATCCATTACGATATGCCTAAGAGTTTGGAAGGATATTATCAAGAAACCGGGCGTGCAGGTAGGGACGGCGGAGAAGGTAAATGTATTGCCTTTTATGCCGAAAAGGATATGAACAAGTTGGAAAGGTTTTTGGTCAATAAGACTTTAACCGAAAGGGAAGTGGCTATTCAGTTAATGGAGTCTGCAACCTCTTATGCAGAAAGTTCAGTCTGTCGCCGTACAACACTTTTGACTTATTTCGGAGAAGAATACAAAGAAGTGTCTTGCGGTAACTGTGATAATTGTCTTCATCCTAAAAAAAGAGTTGAAGCAAGCGAGGATATTTTGGCTGTATTGGAAGTTGTGGAACAAACAAAACAAATGTTCAAGGCAGAATCCATAGTAAATATTCTTATAGGTAATGCAAGTGCGGATATAAAAACTTGCCGTTATCATAAATTGGATTTGTTCGGTTATGGTAAAGACAAAAGCAAACTACATTGGAAAGCTGTCGTAAGGCAATGTATAATCGAAGGGTTTATTAAAAAAGATATTGAATCATTCGGTCTTTTGAAATTGTTACCAAAGGCGGAAACTTACAGGGAACATCCATACGAGATATTGGTTCCCGAAGACCACGATTTTGAGAATCCTGATTCTTTCGATGATGTTGAGATGGTCGCACCGGGTTCTGCGGGTTCGGGGGCTGACGATACGTTGTTTGCTATATTGAAAGATATTCGTAAGTCTATCGCCAACAAAGAGAAGTTAGCCCCTAACATTATCTTTGAGGAACGTTCGTTGGTGGATATGACTATCCAATACCCCACTTCTTTGGAAAAAATGTCCAAGATTATTGGAGTGGGAGAGGCTAAGGCGAAAAGATATGGCCAGCAGTTTTGCGATGCAATCAAGCAATATGTAGAAGATAACGATATAATTCCTCCTGAACAACTTATCGTTAAAAGCAACCAAAGTTCGGCAACAGGAATAAAGACTTATATCATTAAAAGCATAGATAAGAAGATAGATTTTGCCGATATTGCAAAAGGTAAGAATATGGATATGGAAGAACTTTTGGATTCCATTGAAAGAATAATATCTTTCGGCAATAAATTAGATATATCCTATTATGTCAATCAGGTTGTAGAAGAAGACCACAGAGAAGAGATTTTGGAATGTTTTAAGGAATTGGAAACCGACGACGTTGCCACTGTTTTGGAAGAGTTGGGCGAAGATGAATACACGGAAGAGGAAGTTCGTTTGATGCGAATAGTGTTTATAAGCAAGTATGGTCAGTAGAAAATAACTTTTTATTTGATGATTTTAGAATAAATAAAGATAGCGAAAAAATAAATAGTGATATTAGTAAATTAGTGTTAAACACTATTCAATTAGTATTAAACATTAGCAAAATAATATTAAACATCAGTAAAGAGGTGTTAAACAATAGTAAAAAATATATATATTAAATTAAAAAAAAGACATTAACTGAGATGAAAAGGATTTTATTAATGATTGCGGCATTATTGCCATGTTTTACGATTTATGCACAAAATCAGTTTGAAAACGCCGGCTTTGAAAATTGGAATGATAACATTCCTACTTCTTGGAGTACCCTTGCTGTGCCTGCCTCCATTCCATTTTTGGGTAATACTCCTCTTTGCGACGTAAGTCAATCAAACGAAGCAGTTGAAGGCAATTATTCGGTAAAACTTACTCCTAAACGTTTGCCTCAAACACTTGTAACACTTATTCAACAATTCGTTCAAATAGATAGTTTGGATAAAGTTTTCATTCCTTCACTACTAACAAACGCAACAATCAATATAACGACAGAGAATATTACAGATTTGATGGAACTGTTCCAAAATGGTACAGATAGTATAGATATGGGAGATATTGACTATGAGGGATTGATTAATAAGATGTTGGGATTGTTGTCCGACGGACTTGATATAAGTAATTCATCGTTGAGAGTAAGCGAGATAACGGGTAAATATAAATTTGAAAAAAAGACTGAGGGCGATGGTTTTTTGCTTGCAGCGGCATTAGTGGATAATTCAACGGGAGTTAGAACCCTTGCAGGCGGTGGCATGTATGTACCTGAAGAATTTACCGAGGGTTTTGAGGAATTTTCCATTCCTATTGCGTATTTAAAGGATGCTGACGAATTGATATTTTTTGCCATATCGTTGTCTATGGATTTTTCAGCAGAAGAGGCAGGCTCATTGTACATAGATGATTTGAAAGTAAATTACACACCGTATTCAGCATTGAATGATGCTACACAAAATTCCGATATTACATTGTATCCTAATCCGACAAGCGGTAGTTTTAGAATAAATACAACGCAGCCTACACATATTAGAATTTATGATGCTTTGGGAGTTTTGGTTAAAGATATTCCTAACTATAATTCTCAAACAACAATAAACTTGGAAAACAAAGGCGTTTTCTTTGTTCATATAGGCGACAAGGTTGAGAAGATTTGTGTTGAATAATAAATGTATTGCGACAAACGATTGACAAAATAAATTGATAAATTACCGATGAAGTTAGATAAGAAAAAATATCTTATAGTTGGATTATTGTTGAGCTTTATTGTTTTTGTGTCTTGTAAAGGTGGTTATTCTTTTACGGGAGCGAGCATAAACGCTGAAACAAAAACATTTCATGTTGATAATTTCATCAATAGGGCGAGTATAGTGCAGCCTATTTTGTCGTCGGAACTTACCTATTCTTTAATAAACAAGATACGCAGCGGTACAACCTTGACAGAGACGCAAGATGAAGCCGATGCCGTATTTACTGGTACAATAACATCATATAGTGTAACTCCTACCGCTATTGGTTCGACAGACCAAGCAGCAAAGAACAGATTGACAATATCGGTAAAGGTGAAATATACCAATAGAACGGATAGTAAAAGTAATTTCGAGCAAGTATTTTCAAGATATAAGGAATATGACGCTTCGCTAAACTTGTCCTCAGTTGAAGAAGATTTAATCAAGCAAATAAACGAAGAACTTGTAGATGATATTTTTACCAAAGCCTTTGTAAATTGGTAAAACATATACGATAAATGTAATCTGTACGTTAATAGCAACTATGGATAAACGATACAAGAAGATAGTAAATATTATAGGTTGGGTAGTGTTCATGCTCTCCACACTATTGTATATATTTACAATGTATCCGACAGTGGCGTTTTGGGATTGTGGAGAATTTATAATGTCCTCAAAAAATCTCTCCGTAGGACATCAACCCGGCTCGCCATTGTATCAACTAATATCCGTTTTGTTTGCTTCGCTATCATTTGGCAACGTTAAATTGATAGCACCGTTGGTAAATTCCGTATCGGTAATAGCGGCAGGGTTAAGCATAATGCTGTTGTATCATTTGTTTTTGTATTTATTTAACAAATATTCGCCCAAACCTATCGGTAATACGGCAGCAGCAGTGATGTCTTCATTGATGTTTGCTTTCACCGATTCGTTTTGGAATAGTGCCACCGAGGCTGAGGTTTATTCTTTGTCGTTTTTATTTACAACGCTTTGTTTGTATATCATCATTCAGTGGGAAGAAAACCCGAAAGAAAAATACCTGATATTACTTTCGTTGGTGTTAGGCTTGTCTTATGGGGTACATCCATTGACGCTTTTGGTTATACCTTCGATAGTATTTATTGTTTGGTTTCATTATAGGAAAATTACTGTCAAGGGCATAGTTTATTGTGTTTTGATTTCAATCGGGGTATTGTTCATATTCGTTAATGCATTCGATTGGCTGATTCAATTATTCAGTTTATCGGTGTGGCTGACTATTTTGGGTATAATACTTATTAGTGGGGCGTTGTTATACATCTCGTTTTGCAAACGATGGGCGTTTGTCAATAGTGCGGTATTTTGTATGTTGTTTTTCTTTATAGGCTCTTCGACTTATGTTGTGTTTATGATAAGAAGTTCTCAACCTTTGCCGATGAATGAATACCCATTGAATACAGCACAAAACGTGCATTCGTATATTACCCGTCAATCGTATTATTCTGCTCCTCTGTTATACGGACCTTATTATACGGCATTGCCTGCGGAAGATTTTGTTTTGAAAAATAATAGGGTCGAGCCTGTTTTTGATAAGCAGTTCAACACAGTGTTTCCTCGTATGTGGAACTATACGTCGTCTTCGTACGAAGACGGTTATGTTTCTTGGGTTGGAAGCCCCAAGAAAACGTTTCTTATTAACGGAGAAGAAAGACAAAAGCCGTCTTTTTTGCAAAACCTTGATTTTTTTGCCCGATACCAATTCGGTTATATGTATTTAAGATACTTGATGTGGAATTTCTCTGGAAAAACCAACGATATGCAAGGCTATGGCGATATAACAAATGGGCAATGGCAGACCGGGTGGTATTATTTGGATAAATTACTCAATATTGATGAGGGAAAGACATTTCAAACAATTAAGAATAGAGCGAACAACAAGTATTTTGCAATTCCTTTGATTCTTTGCTTACTTGGTGCTTTTTATCATATAGCCAAAGACAGCAAAAGGTTTTTGTTTGTCGGTACAATATTTATAATGTATTCTTTTGCCATAGTCGTTTATACCAATATGGCAGCCTATGAACCCAGAGAAAGAGATTATGTTTTTTTGCCATCGTTTATGGCGATAAGTATTTGGATTGGTATAGGGATGTTAGGTATTTCGCAGATAATTGCAAACCTTATCAAAGTAAAACACCCAAGGTATGTTCTGCCAATATTTTTGATAGTCCCAATTTGGCTGTTTATTCAAAATATCAATGACCACAATCACAGACATCAATACACGGCTCGCAATTTTGCAATATCGATGCTTAATTCGTGTGATAAAGATGCAATACTTTTTGTTGATGGCGACAACGATACATATCCTTTATGGTACGCTCAATACGTGGAAAACATACGAACTGATGTAAGGGTTATCAATCGTCAATTGCTTAACAACGATTATTATGTAAAGCAACTGACAACACAGATGTATGACAACAAACCTTTGAAAATGATTTTTTCTTCTAACGACTACAAGACAGGTGTTATGGAAGAAGTTCGTTTGTTGCCTAATTTTGATACAATCTCTCTTGTCAAGGCGATACGTTTGGTTAAAGACGACAAGACTTCGGATATGAAATTCGGTTTGTATGTCAAAAACCTTAATTACAATAAATTTTCAACTCTTGTTGGCGGCAAGCCTATTTATTTCGATATTAACGACGGAGCGATTAGCAAAAGCGATATGATAATCTTGGATTTGATTGCTTCCAATAGTGATAGACCTATTTATTTTTCGTCCTATTCAAATATGGATTACTTATCTTTGGACGATTATCTGTCTTTGGAGGGCTTTGCATACAGATTAACAAACAAGGTTACTTCAAAAGAGCCGTTGGATAATATCAATGAAGACAAGATGTATGCGAATATAATGCACGGTTTTGAATTTTATAATTTTAATAAAAATATTTACTTCAATGAGATTGAACGTAGCATAATTACTATGTATGTTGAAAATGCGAGTACGTTGGCATACAAACTTGTTCAGCAAGAAAAATTTGATAAAGCGAAATCTTTAATCAATCATATAACAACGGCTATTCCAACGGCGATACATTCTTATCCGCTAAGCCTTGCAGATTTTTCGGTTATCAAGTATTTGCTTAAAGAATATGATACATCGAAAAATATGATGTATTTAAGTCTAAACAGTTTCAAGGATTACATAGACAGGTATAATATTGGTACGATTCGTTTCCAAGCCCAAAATCGTTTGGAGGCCGCACGGCAAATTGGATTTTATTTGAATTTATGTATAATGTGCGAAAATTGGGGTTTGGAGGATTTACGTATTGATGTTTCGGAAGCCTTGTTTTCTGTTATTAATCCTTATCTTGAAATCTCGCACAGACAGAAAAAGATGATGCAGCTAAACGAAAATTGGTACTCTGACGAAATTGATAAAATGGACGAATTGATTAATCAAATTAAAGATTTTGCTTCTCATTATGAAGAAGAATTACCAGATTACGAATAGAAAAATGTTTCAAAGATATGACACAGCAAAAATATAATTTAAGGGGTGTTTCGGCAAAGAAAGAAGATGTACATAATGCAATAAAGAATATTGACAAAGGTATCTTTCCGAATGCTTTTTGTAAAGTTATTCCAGACATATTGGGAGGGGATAAAGATTATTGTAACATAATGCATGCCGACGGAGCAGGAACGAAGAGTTCTTTGGCTTATATGTATTGGAAACAAACAGGGGATATTTCGGTATGGAAAGGTATTGCCCAAGATGCGGTGGTTATGAATACCGATGACCTTTTGTGTGCGGGCATAACTGACAATATCTTATTATCTTCTACAATAGGCAGAAACAAAAATCTTATACCGGGCGAAGTTATTAAAGCCGTTATAGAAGGAACTGAGGAATTTTTACAGACAATGCGAGATTTGGACGTAGGAATTTATTCCACAGGCGGCGAAACAGCCGATGTCGGTGATTTGGTTCGTACCATTATTGTTGATAGTACTGTTACGGCACGCAGCAAAAGAGACGATATTCTTAGTGCTGACATAAAGGCTGGCGATGTTATAGTTTCTTTGGCATCGTTTGGACAGGCGACATACGAAAAAGAATATAACGGCGGTATGGGTTCAAATGGTTTAACCTCTGCTCGCCACGACGTTTTTGAGCATGCTCTTGCCAAACTATTCCCTGAAAGTTTTGATAACAATCTTCCTGATGAGGTTGTGTATTGCGGAGGCAAGAAACTGACAGGAGAGATAGTTATATCGAACCAAATGCTTGGCAACGCTTCAATGCTTTTGGATAAAGACGTTAAACAAATCACCACAACGGCAGGCAAGTTGGTCCTTTCGCCGACACGTACCTACGCACCAGTTATATCAAAACTATTGAACCAATACGGCAAAAATATCCATGCACTTATTCACTGCACAGGTGGAAGTATGTCAAAGGTATTGAATTTCTGTGACGGCTTGCATATTGTTAAAGACAATTTGTTTGCTTTGCCGCCATTGTTTGCTATAATTGAAAAAGAAAGTGCTACACCACGCCAAGAGATGTACCAAGTATTCAATATGGGACAGAGAATGGAGATTTATTGTCCGAAAGATATTGCTAAGGAAGTTATTGATTTGTCCGAAAGTTTCAATATCGCTGCACAGGTTACGGGTTATGTTGAGCAATCCGATAAAACTTTTGTTAGTGTTATTGATGATAAAGGACAATACGAGTATGTTAAATAATGATTAAAACAACAATATAATAATGGAAAACAGAGTTAGAGTCAGATTTGCTCCGTCCCCAACCGGACCACTGCATATCGGTGGCGTTCGTACGGCGTTATATAACTATCTTTTCGCTAAACAAAACAACGGCGATTTTTTGCTTCGTATCGAAGACACCGACCAAACGCGTTTCGTTCCCGGAGCGGAAGAATATATTATAGAAGCATTCAAATGGTTGGGATTAAATTTCGATGAGGGTGTAGGTATCGGTGGCGATTACGGTCCTTACAAACAATCGGAGAGAAAACCAATGTACAAGCAATATGCCTTGGATTTGGTAGCCAAAGGCAAAGCATATTACGCCTTTGATACAGCGGAGGAGTTGGCACAAAAACGTTTGGAGGCCGAAAGCCAAAAAACAACATTCCAATACGATTGCAAAACGCGTCAATCTTTACGCAATTCCCTTTCGCTTCCACAAGATGAGGTGCAACGATTGTTGGATAACGGCGAAGCATACGTTATTCGTTTCAAATTCGATGAAGGTCAAACGATAGAGTTCGACGATTTGATAAGAGGACACATCAAAATGGAGTCGTCTTTGCTTGACGATAAGGTTTTATACAAGAGTGACGGCATGCCTACATACCATTTGGCTAATATTGTTGATGACCATTTGATGCACATATCACATGTTATTCGTGGCGAAGAGTGGCTGCCTTCATGCCCATTGCACGTTAGCCTTTATCGTGCCTTTGGTTGGGAAGACACAATGCCTAAGTTCGCACACCTGCCTTTGCTTTTGAAACCTGACGGCAAGGGCAAACTCTCTAAACGAGATGGCGACAGACTTGGTTTTCCAGTCTTTCCTTTACAATGGCAGGACCCTAAGAGCGGCGAGATTTCATCGGGATACCGTGAGAGTGGGTACTTACCGGAAGCCGTTGTCAATATGTTAGCACTTTTGGGCTGGAACGATGGAACAGAGCAAGAAATATTTTCGTTGGAAGAATTGGTAAATAAATTCTCTATCGAAAGAATTTCCAAGCACGGAGCGAAGTTTGATTTGGAAAAAGCCAAATGGTTTAATCATCAATACTTGCAAAAGGTTTCCAATAGCGATTTAGCAAAGGTTTATCTCGATGAATTAAATACTAAAAACATTGCAACGACGATTGACAAGGTTGAACAAGTTGTCGGCTTGATTAAAGAAAGATGTTCGTTTTCTAATGAATTGTGGGCGCAGAGTGATTATTTCTTTGTAGCCCCTACGACTTATGCCGAAAAGGCTTTGAAAAAACGTTGGAAAGAGGGAATGGGAGCTATTATGACCACAATATCCGAGCATTTGAAGGCGATAGAAGATAACGATTGGGCTCAAAAAGCGGAAGATTTCTTAATGCAGTATATTCAAAGCAACGAATTGAATATGGGACAGATTATGAATTGTCTTCGTTTGGCCGTTGTCGGGGACACCAAAGGACCGAATATGTTGGATATTATGCGAGTTCTTGGCAAAGACGAAATACTTTTGCGTTTGGACACGGCTATAAAAAATATCAATCTTTAATAATATTAAATTGATTTATTTATTCCTACGGATAGGTGTTTTAATTAAGTGCCTATCTGTTTTTGTTTTGTTTTTTTCGGGAACATACAAGTTGTATTGTTTCTATCGTGGCAAGATGCAATGAAAATATTACACTTTCCGTGATGAAAATCCAAGATTTTTATGATAAAAAAGATATGACTTTTCTGAAATTTGGAGAAATCAGTTGTAATTTTGAAAAGTCGGCTTCGGAGATGTCAAAAAAGGGGGCTTTTTGAGGTAAAAAGGGGGGGGGAGTACTCCGCATTGATGTTTCCAAAATTACAAGCCAACTTTCTGAAATTAGCAGCGGAAAAAACAAACTCGCTGCCGATGAAGATTAAATATTTTTAACGTGAGTTCGACGAAATATAATTATTGGAAATTAGTTAATTATACATTTTTCTAAAAAATATGAGAATAATTCTTTAAGTGTTTTCAGCATTTGAACGAAATTTAGGAGATATTAATTATACAAATTCATAAACATCGTTTATATATGGGTATTACAAATATTTAATCTTCTGATAATCTTTTGATTAATTTTAGTCGAACTCACGTTAAATTATAACTTGTATAATCAGTAGTAATATCATGACGAATAATCAATGCGTAACAAACTTATAACAAATAATTGGAGAATTTTATCTTTATGATATAATAAAGGAATCAACCGTTTGAAAAGACTTTAAGACGACTAAATATGGTAGGGGGGGGGTACCTATATGCAATGATAAATTATTCTGTGTCGGAAGTTGTTGAAAAGGAGAAAGATGAGTAGAAAACTAAATTGATTGCTGAATATAGATATGAAACGTGCCGTTACAGCACACAGAGAAGCGTTATCCGGCGAATAAACAAAGTCCGACAAGTAATTTCATCATCAACCATATCATCATTGGACGATTGTGATGATATACGAAAGATGCAAACAGAACGAAAGTAATAAAACTATAAGTTAAGCAGTAACGACCTGTAAAATTAGTAGTTACTGCTTTATCTTTTTAAATATCCATGATTATCATGGTTTGCATTTTCCTACAGGTGGCTCGCTGAGCGATATTTTTATAACAGTTGTACGTTCAAGACTGCGTGTTACAGCCTCTTCAAAGTGTTCCATATACTTTGGAAGAAAACGTATACAAAGCAATCGAAGCGCTTCTGTCTTTTCAAAATTGTCTGTTACAATTTCTGCACGTCCTACAGCAATGGCTGAATGATAGTGTTCAGTAAAGTTATGATTTTCTTCCTCAAACTTGGGAGAACATTTGCTTACGGCAGACAAACTGACCATCGGATTTGCTTTCAGACAGTCAAGTTTTTCGCCTTCGGCTGCACAATGAAAATAAAAGGTCTGTCCGTTATGTCGCACAAGTGAGAGCGGCAAGCCGTATGGAGTCCCGTCAGGACGCACCATGCTGACTGTAACAAATGGGGCTTTATCAAAAACCTCAAGAGCCCAATCGGTACCTCTTTGTCTTGAGGATTTTCTCATCTTTCTCATAAGAATTGTAGTCAATGTTTTCGCAAAGATACAACAAATAATTTGTTTCACGTAACAAATACGCAACAAATATGAGGAATTTATGGAATTTTATGTTTCGCCGAAGGAATCAAGAAGTATAAGCAATTAGAATTGAATACCAGTATATTAATTTCTTTTGGTTGCTTTATTTTTACTTATTATGTTTTTGTTTCGGGAACGTACAAGTTGTGTTGTTTCTATCGTATCAGAGGCAATGAAAAGCCAAAACTTTTTGAATTTGGAGAAATCAGTTGCTAATTTAGAAAACTTGGCTACAAAACATACAAAAAAGCATACCTTTTTGGGGTAAAAAAGCATGCTTTTTTGAGTAGTCCGCATTGATGTTTCCAAAATTACAAGCCGACTTTCTGAAATTATCAGCAGAAAAAACAAACTCGCTGCCGATGAAGATTAAATATTTTTAATTATTTTTTGGTTCATCCGACATTTCGAGTGATACAGCAGTCATGCAGTGCATACAGTCTTAGTTCAAAATATCGTTGATCCCTAAAGCCGT
>OMYR01000035.1 GCA_900315335.1 uncultured Bacteroidales bacterium | reverse complement strand
GTTTCCGAAAAAACCTTGCATCAATGTGCAACGCTCGTTAGACAAGCAAATTGCATTATTTTAATTTTCGTCGAACTCACGTTAAATTAAAACAAAAAGAACTTATTGATGACAAGGATCTTAAAAAAATAAAAAGTTCTATTACGTCTTTTCAAGTTGCCCCATGCCAACTTTCCTTACAACTACAACAAGGATTCGAATTAACCAATGGCTGCGGCGGAACTCAGTTTTTCATCTCTCCAGTTTACGATACGATTATTTCCGATATAGAGGAAGACGGTAACTCGGCTGAGGCGACAAAAATAGAGAAAATGCTGATGGGATTCCACAATACAATGACGCCCGATCATCCTACTCCTGTTGTTGCCATTTCATTTAGAGATTATAGGACGAATGACGGTAGTTTTGTTTGCATCATAGATAAAGACCACTTTTTTACCACAGAAGAATTTGAATTGGCGGATCATCATTTTTAAGGGCAATTTGATGAGTTTGGACAATTCAAGGGATTAGTAAAAATATATGGAGAAAAAACATACGATCACATTGTAAATTGGCGGGATAACTCTTATAAAGAAACCGAATGTGGTCCGTTTAAAATCAACTTGGTGTATTTACAAGGAAACTTTAGAAGTTCTCGTGTAGATATCGAAAATTATGCCAGAATTAAAGCCAAAGGAGATAAATTCGGAGGTTTATACATATATAGAGATAATATTCGAGTTCTACCGTATGGTGACTCCGATTATGATTTTCTGGATCTTGAAAAAAATCGTTCGAAACGAATATCAACATATTTCTTTTCTTATCGACGAATGTTCGGTGCTATTGAAATAGCAGACCGAGAACACAGCGGTTTAGTGGAGAAAGCTGGACGCGAAGGTTTTATTGAAAATAAAGCATATCGCCAACTTCAAGCGATTTTAAAGAACTTCTTTGTACAACTTGCCGCTGATTTTTTCAGCGAAGACAACAAAACGGCACAATCGGAATTTTTCAATCAGAAGAAAAACGAGTTCAATGCGTACCATAACGCACTTAAGCGTCGGGACAAATTAGCTAAATCAAAAAAGGAAAGATTTGCTCGTGAGCTTGATATCTTTTTTGCTGGTTTAACGGAACATAAATTCGCAAACGAACTGGGAGAGCTATTTACGAATTTTAAGAACGATTTGCATGCGGTTTTATACATTAGCGATGCGGATGAACCAAGCCAGAAGATAATAGATTTGGAATTTGCAATGAGACAAAAAGTTTCCGATTATAAAAAAAGAATATCGGTAACAAGTCCCAAAGGATTTGCAATGTCAAAATCAATGAGAGCGGATTTTGATACATACCTTAATGAGTTCAAAATTCTGGAGCAAACGATATTTAAAAATATCAATGAAAGCATCGATCAACTAATTGATGATTATACGGCACAGCTGAATCTGGAAATAAGTAAACGAAAACGCTTGGAGCAAGCGGTGGAATTGATTTCAGCCGAGGCTTTGTCTATTAATAAGAAGAAAAAAAGCGAAACTAATGATGTTGTTTCCAATGTTTCCCGCAAAATTAAGGATCTTACGAATGAACTGATAATCGATTTGGATAATCAAATACGAAGCGTAAAGAATCAATTCAAATTATTGGCAACCGATAAAGCCGATAACTTTGATTTGGTAACGGAACGCAAGAGAATGGAAGCTGAAATAGAATCCATAAGCAGTCGAAATACAAATGTTATGGAACGTATAATTCGACAATTTGAAAGTTTTTATATTGAAAAAAACGAAGACGGTCAAATAATTACAAATGACCAAATAGCGGAAGCCGCTTCGGAAGAATTGGAGGAATTGCGGGAACGATTACAATCGGACGTTGAATTAAGCCAATTAGGACTGGCTGTCGGAATATTGCACCATGAATTCAACGGTACGGTTAATTCAATTCGACATAGTCTGAAAGATTTAAAAGCATGGTCGGATGTAGACATCAAATTGGAAGGGATATACAAAAATATCAAGGTAAATTTCGAACATTTGGACGGCTATTTAAATTTGTTTACCCCATTAAATCGACGATTGAATCGACGTAGAGAATATATATCTTTATTGGATATTAAAATATTTTTAATAGATTTGTTCAAATCCCGTCTTGAACGACACAATATAGCTTTTAAACATACCAACGGGTTTGCCAGTCGGAAAATAAACGGATTTCGTTCTACATTCTATCCCGTATTTGTGAATATCATTGATAATGCCATTTATTGGTTGAAACAAAGTGATGTTCCTGAAAAAGTTATTCGGCTACATGCGGATGATACGGGAATATACATCTCTAACAACGGTATTGAAATAAAACCTCAAGATAAAGAACGGATCTTTGAATTGAGATTTTCCAGAAAACCAAATGGAAGAGGATTAGGATTAAGTATCAGTAAAGAGGTTTTGAATGCAGAGAACTATGATATATTTGTGTCACAACCTAAAGAAGGTTCTACAGTTACTTTTAAAATTCAAAAAATGCAATAAAAATATGGTTGACAGATTCATCGAACAATCGAAAGAGATTGCAAACAACTTTATACAAAATATAGTATTTATTGACGACAAGGCATATAAAGAAGATTCTACCAATAATGCCTTTAGTGCGTCGGACGTATCAAATACATTTGCAAAAACCGGTAAGATTTGTGCCATATATGCACCCAAATCCGTTTCGGATATAGATAGTTACGATGTCATTCTAAAAAATCCGATGTGGTTATCTTAGATTGGTATTTGAATATTGAAAGAGATGAGGAGCAACAGTTAGATCCGAATGCGGATGCGGATAACGATGAACCTCGAGGAGAATTTATTTTAAAATTGCTAAAACAACTCACTAACGGTGCTGAAACCGAAAAATTAAAACTAATCATTGTATATACGGGAGAAACGGATTTATTTGAAATTACGAACAGTATATGTAAGGAAGTGAACCAATGTTCTTTAAATCAAGAAGATTGTGTTATTCGATCTTTAAATGTTAAGATATTAGTTCGAGCTAAAAGCCAAAATTCGGGAACTCAATTTGCACATAATCCAGAATTGAAAGATGAAATAGTGTTAAACATTATTTGAATAATGTTTAACACTGGAAAAGTAATAAGTGCAAAGAAAAAGTTGGCGATTTTAATTATTTATGTTTGCAAAACATACAATAATGACAAAAACATAATTTTTCTTTTTGAGAACATAAATAAAAATATGTTTTACTTTTTGAAATCAATAGCATTAACTTTTGCAGAAAGTTTATTGGTATAAGATGTTAAACAATCTGCTATTTCCGGATAGTATGTATTCAATGACGGATATTTTTTCTTTTGCTTTGAAAAAGATTGCAAACAATTTACCAATTCAGGCATCCAATTAAATCCTGTTGCTATTTCGTCAATCACAAGTTGGCGGATTTTATCAGGTGTGTCGCCATTATCAATATGATACAATATCACGGCAGCTCTTACGATAGATTCGTTTATGATAGTTTGCCAATTGCCGTATGAATTTCTGCGCATTACATTTTCCGAAAATTTCATTAATGTTTTACCTGTTTGTTCCATTTGTGCTGCATTGTTTGAATCGGCAGTCAGAGGATTAACAAATGAATGGTTGAACTCGTGTATAAGTGTGTTGATGTAAGTATCAGGATTTGACACAAAATAAGGCTTTTTGTTTTCATCTAACGCAAACCCTATAATAGCATATACATCGCGAGGGCGATTTGGTAATTGTCTTGCCGGTCCGTAATTGCCGCCTCCATTTGTAAAACCTATTATAACTTCAAAATTATCAGTGGGAGGGACTCCATAAAAATGTTCATACCAATTTTGATTGAATTGCGAGATAATAGTAGAATTGTATTCATTGCAAATTGTTTGATAGAATGTTTTGTGTTGTTTGAAGAAAGTTGCAAAATCACTTTGTATGTAGAAATCGTTTATAAGTTCAAGAGTATGCTTCGTATCCACACCTTGCCATCTTCTTTCCGGGACAATACTGTCAGAGGGTAGAACAAATGAACTGTTGATTTTATCAAGGTAAATAGCAAAAGACATTGGTGCATCGTAACTTATGCCGTTACTGTTGTGTAGCGATGCCATCATTTGAACTGCCTGATGATTTTTTACCTCAGAGAAATAATTGTCAATATCGGAAATATACTCTCCGCCCATATTCATATTGTATTCTCTATATCCAGCAAGATGGCAAAGAATACTTATCAATTCCACTCTTTCGTCATATTTCGCTTTTATTGTAATGTTTTGAGTGAAAACAACAGTTGTCATACATAATGCAACAATGACAATGATAAATTTTTTCATATTTAACTTGAATTTTATGATATTTACAAATTATGGATTAATGAAATTGTTGAGCTTATAGTGTTGTTGTAAAATCAATACAAACAATTATCTAATGCGGCTCTCGGATGCAAAGTGATAACTCTTGTAATTTTTTAATAAGAAAAGAGGAACAAATCTCGGATAATCGCGTCCATTTGTCCCTCTTTTAACAAGATTAAAATATCTTATGACTATGCACCAAGTTCCAATCTTGCAAATGCAGTAATATTAAGGTCTGCATCTTCGGATTTAAGGTACTCAGCAACAGATTTCTTGTTGTCGATAAAATATTCTTGTGATAACAAAGTGTTTTCTTTGAAGAATTTTTCCAAACGTCCTTTTGCTATGTTTTGAATCATAGTTTCGTTCAAATTAGCACGTTTTTCTTCGGAAACCGTAGCAATAATTTCTTTTGCTTTGGCAATATCTTCGGCTGTTATCCAACCTTTTGCCATATTGCTTTCCATGTGTTCTTCACTATCAACGTGAGCAGGATTGATTCCTGCTTTCTTCAAAGCAGCTTCAACAGCCTTTTCAACTTGCTCTTGTTTTGTTTTTTCGATATTAACTTTCATCTCGTTTTCAACAACCTCAGCAGAGAAATCTTCTTTTGTCAATGCCTCAGGTTTCATAGATACGATTTGGAAGTTGATATTTTTGCCCACTTCGTCAAAGCCTGTCTTGTTTAAACCTACGATGCATGCCGTGCGGTTACCCGGGTGAATGTAAGAATAAACAATAGGAGCTTCAATTGCTTTGTAAGCAGAAAGAGTTATCTTCTCACCGATTTTTGCTAATTGGTCGATGATTAAAGTTTCAACTTTCGTTCCGTCAATCGTTAACTGATTAACTTCTTCGATAGTCTTTGCTTTTGCAACGATAGCAGCATCGATAACGCTTTGTACAAAAGCAGTGAAATCTTTATTGTTTGCGACGAAATCTGTTTCGCAGTTAATCATGATTACTGCACCAAAAGTTTTGTCATCAGTAGTTTTTGCCAAAACAACACCTTCGTTAGCAGCTCTATCTGCACGCTTTACTGCAAGTTTTTGACCTTTTTCTCTAAGATACTCTATTGCTTTTTCAACATCACCGTCGCTTTCTATCAATGCTTTTTTGCAATCCATGATACCTACGCCGGTACGTTTTCTAAGATTATTAATGTCTTGAACTGTTATGTTTGCCATAGTCTTATCCTTTTTTATTATTCTTTATCGGCAGTTTTCTTTGCTACTGCCTTTCTTGGTCTGCGTTTAGGAGCGTTTTCAGCATTTTCTTCTTTAACTTCAACGTCCTTTGCTGCCTCCTCTGCTTGTGCTTCTTTGTCAAGTTTTCTTTCTTGAACGCCTTCTTCGATGGCTTTGCACATATAATCAACGATTAAAGAGATAGATTTTGACGCATCGTCATTGCCCGGAATTGGGAAATCAATCAAGTCAGGGTTGCAATTTGTATCAACGATAGCAAAAGTAGGAATGTTCAATCTCTTTGCTTCTGCAACTGCAATGTGCTCTTTATTGATATCAACGATGAATAATGCTGCCGGCAAATGTGTTAAACCTGCAATAGAACCTAAGTTTTTCTCTAATTTAGCTCTTTCACGGGTGATTTGCAAACGCTCACGTTTTGAAATAGAATTATTTTCCTTGCTGTTAAGTAATCTATCCAAATTACCCATTTTCTTTACGGCTTTACGGATTGTTGCGAAGTTGGTAAGCATACCTCCCGGCCAACGCTCTGTAACGTAAGGCATATTTGCTTCTTTAACGATGTTGGCAACGATGTCTTTTGCTTGTTTTTTTGTAGCAACGAACAAAATCTGTTTGCCTGACTTTGCGATTTGTTTCAAAGCAGCAGATGCTTCTTCTGCCTTAGCAGCTGTTTTGTACAAATCAATAATATGCATTCCGTTATGCTCCGTAAAGATGTAAGGAGCCATTTTAGGATTCCATTTTCTTTTCAAGTGTCCGAAATGAACACCTGCTTCTAACATTTTCTCAAATTCTAACATTTCTTTTCTTTGTTTACTTTCCTTGTTAAACTTTAACTAAATCAATCAGTAAGTAGTCGTAGCATTTTACCACAAATCTTACCGATTTGGATACTAAACCATATATATGAATATATAAATAATATCCTAACGTTTTGAAAACTGGAAACGTTTTCTTGCTTTCTTTTGTCCGGGTTTCTTTCTTTCAACCATACGAGAGTCTCTTCTCAACAAACCTGCGGACTTCAAAGCTGAACGGTTCTCGGCATTAGCCTCACATAATGCTCTTGCGATAGCCATTCTCAAAGCCTGAGCCTGACCTGTAACGCCACCACCATCAAGATTAGCTTTGACATCAAACTGACCCATAACACTTACAGTCTCAAATGCTTGAGAAACGATGTACTGTAAAGGAGCAGTCGTGAAGTACTCTTTGTAATCTTTTCCGTTAACAACGATATTACCACTGCCGACTTTCATATAAACTCTTGCAACAGCAGTCTTTCTTCTTCCTATTGTGTTTATTACGCCTTCCATTATCTAATAGTATTAAGATTTACAACTTCCGGTTTAACTCCATTGTATTTGCTGTAATCCGGACCTACAACAACGTGAAGATTTCTGTACAATCTTGCACCTAATTTGTTCTTTGGAAGCATACCTTTTATAGAATGTTCCAATACTCTTATAGGGAATTTTTCTAACCAAAGTCTTGGTGTAGCAAATCTCTGTCCTCCCGGATAACCGGTGTGGCGAACATACTGTTTTTCGGTAAGTTTGTTACCAGTAAATCTAATTTTCTCGGCGTTAATAATAATAACGTTGTCTCCGCAATCCATATTAGGAGTGTAAGATGGTTTGTGTTTTCCACGAAGAATATTGGCAACCTTTGTCGAAAGACGACCGACAACTTCGTTTTCAGCATCAATAACTATCCATTTTTTCTCAATAGAACTTGGTTTCGCAACTTGTGTTCTATAACTTAATGTACTCATTGTTTGTTAAAAAACTTTTAATTTATAAATTAAATAAAAATCAAATACCTCAATATATTTCAAAGGCCAATAAGAAATATTTTCAGTATTCAAATCCTCTAAAATACTATGTCGGCTATGGATTAACGGGTTGAACCGACACATTTTTAGAGTTTGCAAATTTACAACTAATTAATTAACTGACAAAAGATTTTCCGAAAAATTTACATTTTTTAACATTTTTGTGTTTATAACTCTTGTAAAATTCACTGTTCCTTATGTAAAATTCTCTATTGAAAACAAGGCTTGCGATACTATTAAAAAAGATATAATAATTAATAAAATATCGTTGTTGTAAGTGCTTGATAATTTATTAGTAAAAAAGGTGAAAATAGTTAGTGAAACTAATTTATTAGTGTTAATGATTAGCAAATTAGTGTTTAACACTAATTTTGTGAAAACACGTATTATTTTTCTAAGTACTGATTTTCGTTTTGTAAAATCAAAATCTTTTGTTCTTAAATTACATTAAAAATTTGTCAATTCGCACAAAAGTATTAATTTTGCAGTTTATATCAATAATAATATTATTATGGCAGAGAGAAACAATCACGATTGGAGTAGAGAAGACAATCGCAGAAGTAATCGTCGTGAGGACAGATATTCTCGGGACAGAAAAAGTTTTGACAAAGAGGATTCTTACAAAAGAAATGACAGAAAAGACAGCAGAGGAGAGAGAAATTCTTTCAAGGATAAGAATCAAAGAGGTTTTAATGAGGAGCGTTCCGATAGATTTTCCAAGAACAATGATAGAGGAGGACGCTTTGATAGAAATAACAAGAGAAACGACGGTTTCAAAAAGAGAGAGGGTTACGAAAGAAAAACTGAGCGTTACGGAGAAAGGACGGAGCGTTACGAAAGAAATGATGGTTTTGAAAACAATTATCGGGGTAAAAAAGGTAATGACAGAGGCTCTCGTTTCAATAAATTTAAGCGCAGAGAGGAAAGAAAGCCTCGTGCTTTTGAAGAGTATAAAAACGAAAACAATTCATCAAAACGTCCTCGTGTAAAATATAATGACGAAGGCGAAAGAGTTATATCGAAAAACAAAAATATAACTCCAAATCAAGTTCAACCTAAAAAAGACGACAAGGCGGTACGTTTGAATAAGTATATCGCTAATGCAGGTATTTGTTCGAGAAGAGAAGCCGACGTACTCATTACTACCGGAGTTATAAAGGTTAATGACGAAGTTGTTACCACATTGGGATATAAGGTTCAGCCGACAGATGTTGTTAAATACAATGGTCGTGTTTTGAAAAACGAGAAAAAGATTTATATCTTGTTAAATAAACCTAAGGGATATATAACAACGTCTGACGATCCGCAACAAAGGAAAACTGTTATGGAACTTATAGATGGTGCGTGCAAAGAACGTGTTTATCCTGTCGGTAGATTGGACAGAATGACCACAGGTCTTTTGCTTTTGACCAATGACGGAGAGATGACAAAGAAACTTACGCATCCTTCTTTTGGTGCTCAAAAAGTTTATAACGCAGAGTTGGATCGTCCATTGACAAGAGAAGATATTAATACCTTGTTAGAGGGTGTTGAACTCGAAGACGGAGTAATGAAAGTCGATGATGTATCTTGGTTGAACAATACTCCAATGGATAAAAAGAAAGTCGGCATAAGTATTCACTCAGGAAAGAATCGTATCATAAGACGTCTGTTTGAGGCTTTGGGATATGAGGTAAAGAAATTGGATAGAGTTTATTTTGCGGGCTTGACTAAGAAAAATCTTTTGAGAGGACAATATAGATTTCTTGATGATAAGGAAATCGGTTTCTTGCATATGCAAAAAGGAGTTTAATCTAATTTTTAGATATAGTCAATTGGCTTTTGCTGTTTGTATATAGCGAACATTGATAACTGAGGCTGAAAAAATTCTGTGAAACACGAAAGATAAGTTCAGAGGTGAATAAATTATATGTAAAGATGCTGCAACTAATCAATAGGCTGATGTATAAAAAATATATATCACGTTGGTTAGTGGTGGCATTGGATTCGATTTTTATACTTATATCTATTTTTTTCACAGGCTGGTTGATGGATATAAGAGAGAAGTGGTTTAATTTTCCGTTTGATAGTTATTCCATAAGATTTATAGTCCTGACGTTTTCGTTCACTATCATAAGTATTTTATGCTTCAAAATAGATAGGAGTATTATTCGTTATTCATCCTTTTCCGATATGATTAGGATTTTGTCGGCATTGGTTGTAGCGAATGCGTTGTTGCTTGTTGTTAATTATATATATAAATTCACTATCGGCAACGGCGAGAATGATTTTTATCCAAAGCAATTGGTTATGATTAATTTCTTTGTAACCTTTATATTGCTTTTTATGTTCAGAATGTTTATCAGGTGGCTGTTTGAGAAAGCCTATCATACGGGTACGGACTCTTGTTTTACTATTAAGACAATTATTTTTGGGGCAGGTCATACCGGAATGGCAACAGCCCATGCTTTGATGTCGTCCGATACAAAGTATTACATCAAAGGCTTTCTTGATGATGACAAAACACTAACTGGACGAACCATTCAAGGTATAAAGGTTTGGAGTACCGACAAAGAAGAATACATATTAAAGTACAAAGATATAGATCAGTTGATAATTGCCACCGGACGTATATCCAACGAAAGGAAGACAAAGATTTTTGAACTTTGCCATCAAAATAATGTTAAGGTATTGACCGTTCCAAGAGTTAAATACTGGGTTGATGGCAAGTTGAATGAGAAATCAATAAAGGAAATACAGATTGAGGATCTTTTGGGACGAAAGGAAATCAAGCCAAATACGACGGTTATAAGCAATGTATTGGGAGGAAAACGTATTTTGGTTACAGGAGCGGCGGGAAGTATAGGAAGCGAAATCGTTCGTCAATTGACAAAATACAATCCCGAGATAATCCTTTTGGATAATGCCGAAACACCTTTATTTAATATAGAGAACGAATTAAAAGAGAAGTATTCTTCAATCAAGACGGATATTGTCATTGCCGATATACGTAATCGGCAGCACATAGAGGATATATTCAAAAAATACAATCCTCAGATAGTTTTTCACGCAGCGGCTTATAAGCACGTGCCTATGATGGAGCGTGCCCCATACGAGGCGGTAACAACCAATGTGTTTGGAACGAAAAACATTGCAGAGATGAGTCTGAAATACAATGTTGAACGTTTTGTAATGATTTCAACGGACAAGGCAGTAAATCCTACCAACGTAATGGGAGCAACTAAACGTTATGCCGAGATATTTGTTCAATATCTTAACAGCATAAGAAAAGGAAATCAGACTTCATTCATTGTTACACGTTTTGGTAATGTGCTTGGTTCAAATGGCTCAGTCATTCCGACATTCAAGCATCAGATTGCTATGGGTGGTCCTGTTACGGTTACGCATAAAGATATTACAAGATTTTTTATGACTATCCCCGAAGCGGCACGATTGGTTTTGGAAGCCGTTACTATGGGAACCAATGGCGAGATATTTCTTTTTGATATGGGTAAGCCTGTCAGGATTTATGATTTGGCTCGCAAAATGATAGAACTATCAGGCTTGGAGCCGGAGAGGGATATAAAAATAGAATTTACAGGTCTTCGTCCAGGCGAGAAACTTTACGAAGAGCTCTTGACAAGTACCGAAAATACATTGCCTACTTACCACGAAAAGATATTTATTGCCAAAAACGAGGAATTTGAAAAACAAGAAGTGGAATCACATATAAAAGAGTTGTTTTCAATTATCGAAAAGCCTTTTAATGACACGACGAATATGAAGATAGTCGCCAATATCAAGGATATGGTTAAAACTTTCAAGTCCAATAATTCCGAATATGAGGTATTGGATAAATAAGTTTTTTGCTTTGGAAAATTTTGTTGTTTTGAGGAGAAGCGAAATAGAACTTCTTATGAAAATAATGAGCGATTAATTAAAAATATCACGGATATGCGGGTAGTTATTCAAAGATGTAAGTATGCTGAATTGTTTATTGATAACGAGAAATTTTCTTGTATTGACAAGGGTATGATGATACTTTTGGCGGTGGAGGATAGCGACACACAGCAAGATATAGATTGGCTTGTTAAAAAGATATTAGGGCTTAGGATTTTTGATGATGAAAACGGTGTTATGAATTTAGATATAAATCAAACGAATGGGCAGATTATGGTCGTAAGTCAATTTACTTTGTTTGCTTCTACAAAGAAAGGCAATCGTCCGTCATATCTTCGTAGTTCAAAGCCTGAGTTTTCCGAGCCGATGTATGAAAAATTTCTTTTGACACTGAAAACTGCATTTGCAAAACCTATTGCCACCGGTCGTTTTGGTGCAGATATGCAGATAAATCTTTGTAATGATGGTCCAGTTACTATAATTATTGACTCAAAAATAAAAGAATAAATTCGCAAGAATACTAATGATTTTAATGGTATGGGGAGACAAAAAATTAGTGTTAAATATTAATTCATTAATCACTCACATTAATTTACTAATGTCCCCAATTAATTTAGTCATATCATATAAAAAATTTATGGAAATAGTTATACCATAAAAAAATTTCTGAAAATTTGGAATAGCTTTATTAGTTCCTTATAATAAAGACTTTGGAAGATTTACCCAATTTTGAGGTAATGACTTGGCAACCGTGCCATTTGCAGCGTTCTGCTATGAGTTGCGTCCAAATAACTCTTTCAACTACAAAGGTAATATGTTTTTTCGAAAGAGGAACTATCATAAATTGATTTTCTTCAAAAGATAAAAATGCAATTATATGTATGTAAAGAGATTAAATTTCTCTCTCATTTTATAATGGTCATCAAGTACAGCTCCATTTGCAAATATCGTATTCCCATCTTTAACGACACCTTGATTATTATGTTCATGCCCGAATAGATGATAACGCGGGTTTATTTGAAATACCCTATTTCGCAAAGGAACATTTCCCCAATGAGTATTATAGCTTTCATCTAAAATCATACTTGGCGGTTCATGCGTAACAAGTACATCCACCTTGTCAGCAATCAAGTTCACATTGTGATTATAAGCAAGACCCCAAAAGATAGTATTATCTATCACGCATCCACGATCTTGAAGAAAATACACATTGTCGGGTAAATCTTCTATGTTTTCAGCGTCCCATAAACAAAGGTCATGATTCCCAGTAACAAATATTTTATGACGATACGGTAATTCTATAAACCAATTGAGGAAATCAAGCACTTCTTTTTCTGTTCCATACTCAGTGAAATCTCCGCAATGCACAATTACATCAGCCATAGGCAAATCAACCAACTGCTGATGTCGATTATGAGTGTCTGATATTTGTAATATTTTCATTGTATTGAAATTGATATATCCCCGATAATGGTTTCCCCTTCATGAAACACCTTATATCCTGACAAATCAGGAATAGATTCATACTCTGTGTTTGTATCTTTATGTATGGGTATCACACCTATACGTGGATTCACTGCACTACACACATCAGCCAAAGTCTGCACATCCGCATGTCCGCTGGTATGTACACAGTCCTTCGTCCCATCAAATATACGAGGAGCAAAGAGGTTACGAATATTCGCTACATTTTCAATTGAATACCCCTTACCTTCTTCGGCATATCCACCCCACATAGAATATATAAGCCAGGCACTTTCGTCATTATACACGCCAAGCATTCCTTTCACAAAATGATAGCTACTTATGCGTATAGGCATAAGAAAACCTTCTCTTGTTAGTTTTCGTTTTACATTCGGAGTGCTATAATTTACTAATTTGAAAGCATCGAAGTTGAACAGATGAGATTGCTTTCCTGCATACTTTGAGAAGACATCCAAAATGCTCTTTTGGTATTCATCGACAAAGAAAACACGACCAGTTTTTTTGCATGCGGCATGAAATGAAGCAAGCCTATCTATATCACTAGATGAACATAAAGCAAACACATACTTATGCTCTTTTAATATTGTAATGATGCGCTGTTGAATTTCATTTTCCGGCACTATGTTCTCGTGTTTTCTGCCGAGCATAGTTCCTTCCGTAATCAGAATGTCAACTTCGCCTACGTATTTACTTAATGTAGGGAATAATCCCTTGCCAAGATAACCATGTCGGCGGAAATCGCCTGTATGAAGTATTTTCTTTCCATCACATTCTATCTTGAACATATACGCATCAAAAGCTGAATGACTGACAAAATAGGGGGTTAAAAATATCTTACCTTTGCCGTCAACATCAAAACGCTGTCCAGCACGATAAGTATTCATTTTTCTTACCATTCCTATAGCCTTGTCATAATCGCCATGTTTGTTCAGTGCATGATATTTGCACAGCATAACATCTTTAGCCCCACTCCCAATATATTGGTTGATATTGGTTGGTATCAGATGATGTAAACCAACATGGTCTCCATGATAATGCGTATAGAAAACAGCATCCGTGTTTCCTACAATATCACTCACCTGTTTTTCTGTCAGTTCTGCTTTTTGATTTCCAGGAAGATTACTTCCAAAATCAATTAAAAGTTTACAGCCATCGCAGGAGATTTCCGTAATACAACCGCCAATCTGATTGGCACCCCTATGAATCGTGATGTTCATTCTAAAGTTATCTGTAAATCATATTTTTTAATCAGGGGTTCGCACATACCTATCATTTTAGCCTCTTCAATCGCAATTTGCGCCTGCTCTTCCAATTGTTCTTTTTCATGTTTACCTCTGTATGCCAATATAATCATCATTTTAGGCTTAGACGAGAACTTCAAATTCTTTCTATTTCCCTCAATAAGCCTCAAGTGCGATTTGATGTCAATGATACTTTCTATATCATTTTTAAGGTCATGGCAAACCTCTTCCTTATCTATTATTGCTTTGGTTTTATTTATATGGTCTATGATGCCAGACTTTCCTTCTACTGCTCCTGTTCCTACTTTTAGTTCTGCAAGATAGATGTCATTTGTGCCTGATTCATTCAAATGTGTATCAACAATAATGAGGTCTATTCTTGTTTTTCCGATTCTGTCCGTTTCACTTATTCCTGCTTGGGAAAATTGCCATTCCATATCAACGACAAGAAAACGGTTGTTAAAACTTCGATTTCCCAATGCAATATTCTGCTGTACACTAAATTCTAGCCCTACCTTATGGCTGTATATAAGTTTCTTTGCTTGTTTGAAGTATTGGCGCAGGTGTGATGTGTTTTTGAGTGTGGCTGCCAAGTTATTTGCTTCAAATATATCTGTTAGAGGAACGCCACCATTGTACTGTTTGTCTAATGGTTTTATTTGAAATTCATTATTGTCAGTACACTTGATTGTAAGTATTTTACCTTTTCTATAATAAACTATTACCTCATTGTCTTTTCTGATTTCAAAAGACAATTCAGGGTCATTTTTGATTACATCGAACAGTTTCTTTAAACAACCGTTCTGATATGCTTCGATATGAGCAGGTGTTATGACTCTCATATTACCTTATTTTTAGTGTGATTTAATACTTATTCAATAGTTGAATCGTACCTACAAAAGTATAAAAAATCCGTGATATGGCATTCAACTATCACGGATTTTTTATGATTTACAATCTAATATCTCGATTTTGTTTCCTGTTGGGCAATCTTAGAGCTTCCATAAATTCGTCTCTTTTGCGTCTGAACCAACTGACATGCGAAACACCGTCTATCTTGAAATCAAACTCTTGCCATACTCGTTTTTTTGTTTGCAAAGTTAAATATCAACGAGTTATACCTTGATACGCAAATCGGTGACAAACGGTGCAAAAGCATCCTACCTCTGTT
>OMYR01000016.1 GCA_900315335.1 uncultured Bacteroidales bacterium | reverse complement strand
ATAAAAAAAGATAATCGCTATGCGTTATTTGCAAGTGCGGCTCGCACCCCCGCGCGGGGAGCGCAAAAGAAACCTTGTGTGCGGAGCGGTGAGGGGGTGTAAGGTGAAAAAATATATTCTTGAAAAAATATTGTAAAAAATTTTGGCAGAATGAATAAAACATTGTAAATTTGCAAAAAAATAAGCGATTTTGTTTCGTTTTTCATTTTTATTGATATTTAATTTACAATTGACTTCCTACTTTTTGTAGGGAGTTTTTCTTTTATCGAAAATCAAATACTCGCATACAGCCGAAATAAAAGAATAATAACAAAATAGCCGTATCAACAAAATAACACAACCACCAACATCAAAATGAGAATTAAAAAAAAGAACAACCAAAGAACTACTCAATCGTCATTGTCAAAGCATTACCAACAGCCAAAAAAAAGTGCGACAAACATAAGTTCGTCGCACACACAAAATCAATAAACATTATTTAACAACGTTACACATTTTTGTTTAATTATTGCTTCAAGCGCCATCTAAATACATGTACAATAACGTCAGATATTTCTGTTTATTGTATCGTTACGAAACAACTATTCGGGAAATATTTCGATGCGTATTTTCGTATTCGTTATTTATTCAGCATTTCTGCCGCAGCAGTTTTTGTATTTCTTGCCGCTACCACATGGACAAGGGTCGTTACGACCAACCTTTTTTTCAACATGAATAGGTTGTCTCTTCTCTTCGCTTTGCGGTGCGTTGGTATTCATCTGAGGACGTTGAACCTGTTGTCTTGATGTCATTATACCACGGTTATCCGTTTGAATATCTTGGCTCTGACGCATAGTCTGCTCTGGTATAGGCAACGCAGCACGACAAAGGAATGAAGTTATATCCTTGTTAATGTCGATAAGCATTCGCTCAAACAAATCAAAACTCTCTATCTTATAAACAACAAGAGGGTCTTTCTGTTCATAAGAAGCATTCTGAACATTTTGACGCAAGTCGTCAAGGTTACGCAGATGCTCTTTCCAAGCGTTGTCGATGATTTGCAATGTTATAGACTTTTCAACACTTAAAGCAATCTCTTTGCCGTTAGTCTCGTAAGACTTCTTGATAGGAGCAACAGTGTTCAAAGTACGAATACCGTCCGTAATTGGAAAAGCGACATTCTCGTAACGTGTGGCATTGCTCTCAACTAAGTTCTTGACAAACGGAAAAGCAAGAAAAGCAATCTTATCCATACGGTCTTTGTAATAAGCATAAACATCATCGAATAGCTTATCCTTTAATTCCGAACGCTTGGTGTGGTTGAAAGTCTGTTCGTCCATAGGAAAATCGAAACCGCAGGTGCGGATAAACTGAGATTTTAACATATTGTAATCGTCATTGTTATCCACCATAACAGAGATGCAATCGTACATCATATCCGAAATATCTATCGCAAGTTTATCGCCATACAAAGCATTACGACGCTTGGTGTAAATTACACTTCTTTGATTGTTCATCACATCGTCATATTCCAAAAGATGCTTACGGACACCGAAATTGTTTTCTTCTACACGTTTTTGAGCTCTTTCGATAGATTTGGTCATCATAGGGTGTTGGATAACCTCTCCCTCTTGAATACCAAGACGATCCATCATCTTTATCATACGTTCCGAGCCAAACAAACGCATAAGTTTATCCTCCAAAGAGACAAAGAACTGCGAAGAACCCGGGTCTCCCTGACGACCTGCACGACCACGCAACTGCCTATCCACACGACGAGATTCGTGTCTTTCCGTGCCTATGATTGCAAGACCACCTGCCTCTTTGACACCTTCGCCTAACTTAATATCCGTTCCACGTCCAGCCATATTGGTTGCAATGGTAACAGCACCAGGCTTACCTGCCAAAGCCACAATCTCGGCTTCTTTTTGATGAAGTTTTGCATTAAGAACCTGGTGTGGAATACGGCGAAGTTTAAGCATCTTAGATAGTAATTCACTCGTTTCAACATCAACAGTACCAATCAATACAGGACGATTTTGGTTGCGTAAATTCTCCACCTCTTGTATAACGGCAGCGAATTTCTCACGTTTGGTTTTATATATAAGGTCTTCGTGGTCAAGACGGATAACAGGACGATTGGTAGGAATGGTAACAACGTCTAGCTTGTAGATATTCCAAAACTCGCCTGCTTCGGTCTCTGCCGTACCGGTCATGCCCGCAAGTTTTTTGTACATACGGAAATAGTTTTGCAGAGTAATGGTAGCGTAAGTCTGGGTTGCGGCTTGAACCTTTACCTTTTCCTTAGCCTCAATGGCTTGGTGCAATCCGTCGGAATAACGTCTGCCTTCCATTATACGACCTGTCTGCTCATCGACGATTTTAACCTCATTGTTGATAACTACATACTCGACATTGTTTTCAAACAAAGCATAGGCTTTCAACAACTGGTTAATAGTATGAACTCTATCGCTTTGAACGGCGAAGTTCTGCATTATCTCGTCTTTCTTTTGGGCTTTCTGTTCAGGGCTTATAGGTTCTTTGTCCAAATCGGCAAGTAGCGTTCCAACGTCCGGCAATTGGTAGAATTTAGGGTCTTCACCAAGTTTGGCAAGATAATCCATACCTTTTTCGGTTAGTTCGATGGTGTTGTGTTGCTCTTGGATAACAAAGTAAAGGTCGTCATCGACGATGTGCATCTCACGACTTTGATCCTGCATATAGAAGTTCTCGGTTTTAAGCATAAGAGACTTCATACCGGGCTCGGACAAAAGTTTTATCAATGCTTTATTCTTTGGCAAGCCGTGATGAGCCCTAAGAAGAAGTTTGCCGCCTTCGGCTTCAATCTTGGAATCGTGAGTAGAAGCAGCCTGTTCAAGGGTCTTTCTCGCATCGGCAATAACTTGGGTTACAAGATTACGCTGAACATTGTAAAGTTTCTCTATTATAGGACAGAAACGTTCAAATTCCTGGTCTTCACCTTTTGGAGTAGGACCCGAAATGATAAGCGGAGTACGGGCATCGTCAATCAAAACGCTATCTACCTCATCGACAATGGCGTAGTTATGCTCACGTTGAACTATTTCATTGACATTGCTGCACATATTGTCTCTTAGGTAGTCGAAACCGAACTCGTTATTCGTTCCGTAAGTAATGTCGCAGTTGTAAGCATTACGACGGCTTTCGCCACCGGGTTCGTGTTTGTCTATACAATCGACACTAAGACCGTGGAACTCAAACAAACGTCCCATCCATTCGGAGTCACGTTTAGCAAGATAATCATTGACCGTAACAACATGAACTCCTTTACCCGGCAATGCGTTCAAATATATAGGAAGCGTTGCCACAAGAGTTTTTCCTTCACCAGTTGCCATTTCGGCGATTTTGCCTTGATGAAGAATTGTTCCGCCTATCAACTGAACATCGTAATGAACCATATCCCAATGAATCATACTTCCGCCAGCCATCCAAGAGTTTTTGTAATAGGCTTTGTCGCCCTCAATTCGGATAGCGTCCTTTGTCGTTGCCAGTTTTCTATCAAAGTCGGTAGCTGTAACTTCAACCTCTTCGTTATCGAAGAAACGTTTGGCTGTCTCTTTGACAACAGCGAAAGCCTCAGGTAGGATTTTGTTCAATATATCCTGAGTTGTGGCGTAGATTTTCTTGTCTAAATCCTCAATTTTTTCGTAATATCTTTGTTTGTCATCAACCGACATATCGAAATCGGTATCCAATTTCTCTTTGATTTGACGTTTTTGCTGTTCTTCCTCTTCCACACTTTGGCGGATAAGATTTTTGAACTCTATGGTCTTTTGTCTTAACTCGTCGTTGGAGAGATTTTTCACCGTATCGTATGCTTTAAGGCATTTATCCAAGATGGGCTTAACCTCTTTCAAGTCGCGTTGTGATTTGTTACCGAACAGTAACGATAAAATATTTGCCATCGTTTTTATTTTGTTTTATTGTTATTGTTTATTAGTTATAATATTCGTTGAATTATTGTTTAATATTATTTTATCAGTGTTAATGATTATTTCGCTATTTATATTGTTTTTTTGTTTCTTTCCTAAATGCACTATTTGGCTTAAACGCAAATATATTCTTTGACGAAGGGTGGTGTTGTCCTTTGGCAGTTCTTTTGGAGAGTATTTATCGCTATAAACGTACATCGAAGTAATCATCGCCGTAAAAGCCCAAAACGGCACGGATAGTTTATCGGTGTCAAGGAAATTGTTCATAAATCCGTGAGCGTAGTAAGTTATAAGCGAAAGAGTGATAAATAGCGACAATCGGGCTACATCTCTATTCTTTGCAAGGCGATAAGTTCTAATGCCTATATATATCGTTGTGCCGAACAATGCAAAGACTATCAAACTGCCTATAAGTCCTTGTTCGCACAATGGTCCTATGTATTCGCTGTGTGCATTGCCGAGCGTTCCTTCGTTGGTTGATATCGGTGTTCGTTGAGCATAGATTTGGTACGAACCATAGATGAACTGATAAGTACCGGGTCCCCAACCTGTGATTGGGCGTTCCTTAAACATTCTTAAAGCACACGACCAGCGGTTCAGTCGCTCGACGTTAGAAGCATCGGTCGTTATGTTGCTCATAGATGTAAGGTGTTTAATAAAATCGCCGTCCGAGTCTTGGGAATTGGATTCCAAAATCTGCACAATCGAAGAGAAAAACACGGCAACGAACAACGCCAAGACGACAATAGTCCTAAGAATGGTCTTCATCTTGATTTTAAGCAGAACCAATATCAAAACTCCAAGTGCAGCTACAACGCTTAACCAACTTGCCCTTGCGTAAGAAAGTACAAGTCCTATAAGTAAGCAGATGCTAATGAATGAAAATAATATTCGATGTTCCTTTGTCGGGCATACTCTTTTGCTTGCAAAGGTATAATAAAGGCTTATGGGCAAGAACAAGGCTATGGCAGCACCGTAAGCCGTATGGTCGTTGTAGAATGGTTGGGATATTTTATTGGATTCATCGAAAGCGAAGTTGAAATAGGCAAATTTTATGGTGCATATAATTATCACAATACTAAGAGCAAAGCCGTATAAGGCAACGAACCAACGAATAGTTTTAGTGTCTTTGAAAATAGGGGTCATCATAAAATAACAAGGTATGACGAACCACAGCCTTGAAATCAGAAATTTTATCGACACCACAATGTCCCACGAGAAAAGCGATGCAATAAGTATCCAGCCGAGATTGATGAAAATCATAGCAGATATTGGGTTGTATAAAGCCTTTTTATCATAACTTCTATTGAAAAAACACTCCCAAAGGAACAATAACATAACCACTATGAGGATAGGTTCGGTAGGTACGGTAATGGCAAAATCCTCCATTCGGAAAAGGAACGACAGGGGAGTTAGCAATGCAACGACAAAGACAGTATAATAGAATTTGAGCATAATAAGAAGTACGCACAAGACCATTACAGGAATAAAGGCATAGATATAAATCTCGTAATCCATAGCGAACACACCCACTGTGAGAAACAGCAGACACAACACCGCTATGATTAACTTGTCTTTGGTTTTATACTTTGCCGTTTTATTCATCATTGTCTTCGCTATGCGTTATTGAAAAACGCCTTTGCGTTCAAATTGCTATTGTATTATGCTTATATTGAAATTAAATTAACGCAGTCGCCTTAAAAACTTTATTACTATGCGTTTTGTTCGTCGTTTGCTTCTGTATTAAAATATTTCTCACGAACGACCAAGACTTCGGCAGCGATAAGGGTGCAGGCAAGGGCGGCAAGGATAACTATAAGAGAACGTTTAGGTTTGTCTTTTTTGTAGGAAGGGGTAGCGTATTGGGCTACGAAATCCACTGGAATCTGGCTGTTGTAGTCCATTATGGCTTGTTGGTAGTGTTCGTCCCAAGTTTGCATGGTCTTGCTTTTTTGTTCAAGGTCAATAAGTAGCAAGGCAATCAAAGAACTCTTTTCATTGCGTTGTTTCATCTTGCTTTCCAAACGTTCGATGGCTGCCGTGTTTCCTGCTGCCACTTGTTTGGATAATTCTTGTGCAAAACGGTCGTTATAGGAATGAGGGTAGTACATATTAGTCTGTTCTTGCAATCTATGTAGTGAGTCGGTAAGTATCATAATTTCTTTTTTGACGCTGTCTCTACTTGCAGAAAGACAAGTCAAGATGCTGTCGGCTTTGGCTTGTTTCATTCGGTGGCGAAGAACTTGAAGTTGTTCGGTCATATAGTTGGCAATATTGCAAGCATACTGAGGGTCTTTATCCCACACTTTGAGTTTAGCACCAAGAAAATCCGAACGTTTGACTTTGATGTTTTTTTTGAGTTTGAGAACCATTTTCTCGTTATCCAATGGAGTATCTTTCAATCCGTAATGTTCCCTAAGATTGAAGTGTTTGGCAGTTTGTTCGATAATTTGCCATGAAGAGAGCATCTCTAAAATATATTCGCTGTCTTTTTCTGTTCCGAACATATAAGGATCTAAGCGGTCGCCTTCATTGATAATGGATTTGGATAAGGCATTGACTTCGCTCGGCAGGAACAACACCTCCGATTTGTAATAATTTGGAAGTAGTAATGAAAGACCCGCTGCAACGATACCCGAGATGATAAATACGGCACATAAGAACTTGAAATGACGTCTAAAAAACTGCATCGTCTTGCCGAAATTGAATGTATTCATATTTGTTTCGTTTTTTTTCTTTTCAAATTAAAGGTGCAAAGATAATAATTTTTACAATATTATTTATAATTACGCCGAATTATTTCAAAATAAAGCCAAATTATCTTAAAACAAACATCAATTTGAAACACATTTCATAGCGTTGTGATGAAGGTGTTTAATCTTTGTTTCGGTTATCGTTTATGGTCTTGAATAAATGGCGGATATTGGGGTAAGACTTGGAAAGAGTATCGCTTAAATCCTCTTTTTTTATCCAAACTATTTTGTTGATACCCTCTTCTTTTTGTGGAGTGAGACTTTGAAGTGAAGAGCAGAACATATCGTACCAAAACGTTTGTTTAATCTCTCTTTTGCCGTTTAGAATATAGGTGTGAAACGAAGAAGCAAGGAATTTTCTTAAATGTAATTCTTTCATGCCGCATTCCTCCAAAACCTCACGCACGGCGGTCTGTTCCATTGTTTCGCCCTCTTCCCAATGACCTTTGGGTAAATCCCAATAATTGTTTCGGAAAATAAAAAGATAATCGTCGTTTTCGTTTCTGACTATTCCGCCTGCGGCTTTGATGAATATTAAAGATGATGTAACTATGTTAAAAACGGTTTCAGTGGTTTCATTATCTGTTAAAAGCAGAAAATCCTGCGTTTGGTCGTCGGCGAACAAAGACGAAAAATCGTAAGCGTTTAATATTTCTGAATTACAATGAATTATTTGCGTGTTTGGAGAAAAATCGAGGCTTGAAGAATTTTTTGCAATCAAAACTTTGTTGTGTTTGTTAAATATTGTGTAATTTTGCATAACTTAAATGGTTAATAATTTGACACTATGAATAAAGAAAATGCAATCGAGGCTGCACGTTGTCTTTTGGACATCAAAGCCGTTAAATTATCACCCGAAAAGCCTTTTACATGGGCATCGGGACGTAAATCGCCTATATATTGTGATAACCGCCTTACATTGTCTTATCCGAAGATAAGAACGTTCATTAAGGAGCAATTCGTATGTTTGGTTAAAGAAATTTGTGAAAATGCTGACGTTATAGCAGGCGTTGCAACGGGAGGTATAGCACAAGGAGTGCTTGTTGCCCAAGAACTTAACAAGCCGTACGTTTATGTTCGCCCCGAAGCAAAATCTCATGGTATGAAAAACCAAATCGAAGGTGAATTGCATGCAGGTCAAAGCGTTGTTGTTATCGAGGATTTGATTTCAACCGGTAAGAGCAGCCTTTTGGCTGTCGATGCTTTAAGAGACGCGGGAGCAGAAGTTAAGGGTATGGCTGCTATATTCACTTACGAGTTGGAGGTGGCTAAACAGAATTTCTTAACCAAACAGGTTGCCTTAAAGACTATCACCAACTACACCACTTTGATTGAAGCTGCAATACAAGAGAACTATGTTTCGCAAGCCAATATGCAGTCTTTACACCAGTGGAGAGAGAATCCTGAAAAGTGGTCGGACGACAGAATGTAAAATCTTAACTTTTCAATATTGCTTTAACAGAAAAGAATTTTTTTCAAGGCAATAAGAACTTTGGGTTTAGATGAAAATTTTTCTTAGATAGAGGAAATTTTTTGGGGCTGATTAAAAATATACTTTTTGGGATATAAAAAAGATTTTTAGACGATGAAAAATATAAAATCCAAGACCGTAGAATTGAATAAAAGTGTAGAGGAGGTGTTTTATCTTATGAGCGATTTTTCGCATTTCGGGGCTATGCCGAACAACGATAAGATACAGAATTTCAAATGTACTTACGATACATGTTCGTTCAATGTAAGCGGAATGGCAGATGTGGAATTGATTATCAAGGAACGCAAGCCTTTTGAGTATATAACCATAGGCAGTGGCAAGGAGATTATGGGTGGATTTAATTTTCTTGTCAATCTTTTGTTTGAAAAGACAGGCGAAAGAACGTGTAATCTAACGGCAGAAGCAAACGTGGAGGGCAATGCCATAACGTTGATGATGCTTAAAAAACAACTGCAAAAAGGTTTGGATTCTCTTATGGAGGGCGTTCAAAAAGCCATAAACGGACAGGTTTTTTAAGGGAAAAAGATTTTTTATTAAAGGCTTGCAAATCGTTTGGCGTTATAGCGAAAAATAATGAATAGACTTTGGAGTGTCGTAATAGTTATGATGTTTTCTTGCTTGTTGTTTGGGCAGGAGAAAAGTCTGTTGGATTATGACGAATGTAAGGATGAAGTGAGCAAGTCCCTGCAAAAAAAATACATCAAAGCCGTTGGGTATTTCAACGATAAGAAATATTCTCAGGCATCTACACTTTTGCAAAGTATTATTAAGGAGGACGAGAGTTTTGCGTCCCCTTATTTTCTTATGGGTATGATAGGCGTTGTGAAAGATAACACGACAATGATTATGAAATACTTTCCATTGGTCATGGAACATTGCGAGGAATTTTCACATCCATACTTATATTATTATCTTGGAATGATTGATTACACGGAAGAAAAGTACGCCAAAGCGAGTGAGAATTTTGAACGTTTTTTAAGACTTACCGACCAAGATAATAGATACGATTCTTTGCAGCAAGAGGCTATAAACTATATTGATTGGAGTGATTTCCTTAAATCCACAATGAACAACCAAGTGAGTTTTTCTCCGACCAAGATAAGTTTTCTTGCCAAAAACAAAAACTATTATGAGCCTTTTATTACTTGGGACGAAAGCGAGATATGGTTCATTCGTGAGGAGATAGAAAGAGACACCAACAAGGATTCTTTTACTTCCGAAGTCTCTACGTCTATCGACAGATTTTTGGAGCGAAGTATTTTTGATTCCACAGGATTTTACGATAAGGGTTTTATTATGGACGACCCGTTCAATAACGTTAAGCCAATGGGCGGGGTCTCGATAACTGCGGATAACAATTACGTGTTTTATTCGGTAAAGAACACTTCTTCGGATAATGATTCTTGGGATATTTATTATGTAGAGCGTTTGGAGGACGATTATTTCTCCAATCCCAAAGCGATAAACCTCAATACATCGGAGTTTGATGAGTTTTCGCCGTCCATATCGCCAGACGGCAATACCTTGTATTTCGTCAGCAATAGAAAAGGAAGCAAAGGCAATTTCGATATATGGGTGTCTAAACGCAAAGGCAAAGACACTTGGAGCGAACCTGAGAATTTGGGACGTAATGTAAATACTTTCGGTAGCGAGACCTATCCGTTTATTGCAGCCGATAACCGTCATCTTTACTTTCTTTCCAATGGCAGGAAGACTTTGGGCGGTAGCGATATATTTGTCTATGATTTGCAAAGTGATAAACCTGCACAGAATATCGGCTACCCGATAAATACTGAGGAAGCGGAGCATTCGATGGGCGTTTGTTTGGACGGCAAGACGGCTTATTCGACCTTCAAGAACAAGGATAATGATTTTTTGGAAATAAACCGTTTTGAGTTGGACTCAAAGCATCAAAGTGAAGAGAGGTTTTTGGTCGATGTCAGTATGGATAAACAACTGCGTGGCGATATAACGCTTAATGTTGTCAATCTTAGCAATTCCAAGACCGATGCTTATTACATCGCCGACGAACACCCTAACGCAACTTTTATTGTTGAGAAATCGCCTAAGTATCTCTGTGTTTTAGACCAAAAGGGATATATGTTTTACGTTGAGAAATTTTCGTACGATACAAAAAACTTGACCATAAAACAATTGCCGTTGGAAAGCGGTATGAGTTGCCCTCTTAATGCCATTGATTTTGACCAAAGCGGAGTTGTATTCGATGATTTGTCGCAGACTATCTTGGATAGGTTTATCTCTTTTTTGAAAGGCTCGCCCAAGTATAGGATAGAAATTTCGTCCAATGCCAAGATGAATAAGGCGTTAAAACAATACCTCGTTAAAAGCGGTATTCGAGAAGACAGACTCTCTTTTTTAGATACATCGTCAGATAAAGTGATATATAAGATACAATAAAATAAACACACAATAAACAATAACAATGTTAAACACTAAAACAATAATCATTATGAAAAAAAGATTGGTTATTATATTTATGTTGGCTATGGGTTTATTCGCCAACACCTATGCGCAAGAGAATAAACTCTATGAGTTTCAAGTTCCGCGTTCTGACGATGAACAAAAACCCGAGACCGATTCACGTATCTTGCAAGCCGTATCGGAGTGGCAGGATTTGAAGTTTGGGTTTTTTATGCATTGGGGTATGTACGCCCAAAAACAAGTTGTTGAATCGTGGAGTATATGCAACGAAGAATGGATAGACCGCAAGGGAGAGCCTTATGAAAAATACAAACAAGATTATTGGAATTTGGCAACGGAGTTTAATCCTAAACAATTCAATCCCGACAAATGGGCAGAGGCTGCACAAAGAGGCGGAATGAAATATGTTGTCTTTACAACCAAACATCACGATGGTTTTTGTATGTACGATACAAAAGAGACGGATTACAAGATAACCAATCCGAATTTTCCGTTTGGCGGTCAGGACGGCAGAGATGTTACGGGCGAAGTAGTAAAATCTTTTCGTAACAAAGACTTCAAAATCGGTTTGTATTTCTCCAAAGCCGATTGGCATAACGAAGATTATTGGTCTCCATTGTGGGCAACACCCGATAGAAACGTTAATTACAGCATAGAAAAACACCCGGATATGTGGCAGCGTTTCTGCGATTTTACGACCAATCAAATCAAGGAGATTACTCATAACTATGGTAAGATTGACATTCTTTGGCTTGATGCAGGTTGGATTTGTCCTTTGTGGAGCGTTATGCTTGACCCTGACCACCAAGAATGGATAGGCAAGAACAAGCGTATTCAAGATATCAATATGCCGAAAATCGCTAAGATTGCAAGAGAGAAAAATCCTGCGATGATTATCGTCGATAGAACGATAGGCGGCAAGTACGAGAACTATCGCACACCTGAGCAAGCCATACCCGACGCGCCTTTGGATTATCCGTGGGAGACTTGTATGACTATGGGCGACAGTTGGTCTTATGTTGCGAACGATAACTACAAATCCACCAACAAACTTATCCATTTGCTGATAGATGTTGTATGTAAGGGTGGAAACTTTTTGTTGAATGTCGGTCCTGACGAATTGGGTAATCTTCCGCAAGCTGCTGTCAGTCGTATGGATAGCATAGGAGCGTGGTTGAATGTCAATGGCAAAGCCATATACAGCACCCGCCCGATAGCCCCTTATAAGCAAGACGGTATCTGTTATACACAAGGCAAGGACGGACAGATATATGCTTTGATTTTGATTGATGACTCAACGGCGTTGCGTAAATCCTACGACATTCCTGCCTTTGACGGAATGAAAAAAGGTAGCAAAAAAATTCTTGGCACTAAACAAAAAGCCTCTTTAAGATACAAAAACGGAGCTTATACCTTAAACCTAAACGCCAATTTTATCAAGAAAAACAAGGAACGTAACGCAATCGTTGTAGAATTGTAAAACAAAGGCACAATAATATATGTAAGACTTATCGGTTAAGCAGGACAATAAAATGTTTTGTTTAACCGATAATTTTCAATATAATAGAACGGCAAGGCAATATAAATAACCATAAAGCCGATATTTTTAATCAATGAGCCAATATAATAAGGTATAGAGCCGTTATAATTATATAATGAATTTTGTTCAATACTTGAAAAACGTAATACAGTTATGAGCGATAAGGTTTCCATACGTTTTTTTAACGATAGGCAGGTGCGAGCCATTTGGGACGACGATAATTCAAAATGGTGGTTTTCCGTATTGGATATTATAGGAGTGTTGAATGCACAAGATGATTACACCAAAAATAGAAACTATTGGAAGTATTTGAAAACTAAGTTAAGACAGCAGAATAATGAAGTGGTTAGTGCCACTAACCAGTTGAAACTTCTTGCTCCTGACGGCAAAAAGCGTTTGACGGATGTGCTTGATATGAATGGAGTATTAGCGTTGGCACAATGTTTTCCGAACAATAGAGTTTCGAGTTTTTTGGATTGGTTTACATATAGCGATAACACCAGGTGTATTTTCGTTGGATTTTTCATTATAATATTTCGATTTATGCAAAATTGTTGCGACAATCGAAATTTTTTTTGCTATGATTTAAACAAAGTTTTTGATTTTTTTTTGTCGATTGTTGTAAAAAAGTGAAATTTTTTTGAGAGCAAATCGTGCGAAAAAAATTGTTTTTGAGATACAAAAGTAGTAAATTTTGGCTAAAAAGAGCCTGTTTGGAACAAAAATGTTGCATTTAGTTGTTTTAATATAAAATGCTGGTATTTAACGCTCTGACTAAGAGCGAAAAAAAATTCGGGGGGGGGGGGGGGGAGCACTTTTTACCTGTTTTATTTGTTGGTTTCCAGATAAATGTTGTAATTTTGCATTCTCAATTCATGCTTATTGAAAATTATTGAAGTTTTTTGAAATAAAGATAATATTTAATAATATGAAAAGACAACAAAATGAATGTCAAGTCGCGGTGAAGCGCATATTTTTATTTTTGGTAATTGTCATTGCAGGAACCTCTCAGGTTGTCAGAGGGCAATGGGGGGGGTAAAAACCAACCTACTTTCTGATGCATTTTTGAGTCCTAATCTCGGTATAGAGATAGGTTTGGCTCCCAAATGGACAATAGATGTTACGGGGCAGTTGAACGGCTGGACTCTTTCTCATAACAGACGTTGGAAACACGCTACTATTCGGCCTGAGGTTCGCTATTGGTTGTGCGACCGTTATGGCGGTCATTTCTTTGGTGCGCACTTACATGGCGGAATGTTCAATATGGGAGGCTTTGACGGTAAAGTCAATTTCTTGGGAACGGACGCTCGCAAACTTAAAGATACTCGTTATCAAGGTTGGTTTGTCGGTTTGGGTGTTGCCTATGGTTATGCGTGGGTTCTTGGACGCCATTGGAATCTTGAAGGAGAGATAGGTATAGGTTATTCCTACACTCGTTATGACAGATTTCGTTGTGCAGGTTGTGGCAAAAAGGAAGAAACCGATGTGCCTCATCATTATTTTGGTCCTACCAAGGCAGCATTAAATCTCGTTTATATTTTCTAAAAACAAGCAACGGATATGAAAAGGACAATATATGTTATGATTGTTGCCCTTACCGGTATGATTTGCATATCGGAAGTGGGCGCACAAGAAAAGAAGCGTATAATTCCCGACGTTTCCATAGACACATTCAAAATGGAGCGTGAGGGTAAATATCTTAATGTGGCGATGGATATGAATTTGAAAGACCTTAATGTGTCTTCCAATCGTGCCGTGTTGCTAACGCCACGTCTTGTCAATGGAAAAGATTCTATCGATCTTCCTTCTGTTGGCATCTATGGACGTAGAAGATATTACTATTATGAAAGAAAAGGTGTTAGCAATATCACGGGCAAGAGCGAAAAATCTTATCGTGCATCCAATAAACCGGATAGTGTTGCTTACAGCAATCTTACCGAATACAAGGATTGGATGGACGGTGCAACGCTAAAATTCCACCGAAGCGATTGGGGTTGTTGCCACGATAAATTGGCAGAGTACGATGGTGAATTAGGTCGTCATCATGAGGCATTCTTCCCGAACCTGTTGTTTGTTAAGCCAAAGGCGGAAATGGCAAAAGCACGTTCATTGGCGGGTTCGGCATACGTGGATTTCCCGGTGGATCAGACTGTGATTTATCCGGAATATCACAACAACACAGCCGAGTTAAACAAGATTGCAGGAACGATAGACTCTGTTCGTAACGATAAAGACATCACCATTACTTCTGTTTGGTTAAAAGGTTACGCATCGCCCGAAAGCCCATACAAGCATAATACCGACTTGGCTAAGGGTCGTACGGCTGCTATCAAAAATCATATAAGCCAGTTGTTCCATTTCAAGGACGGCATAATCTCAACGGAATATGAGCCTGAGAACTGGGAGGGTTTGCGTCGTTATGTTGAAAAGTCCAATATCAATCATCGTGAAGAAATCCTTGATATGATTGATAGCGATATGGAGCCCGATGCAAAGGAGGCTAAACTTAAAAAAACTTATCCGGAAGAATATCGTTTCTTATTGAAATATTGCTATCCGTATTTGCGTCGTACCGATTATCGTATCGATTATGCAATACGTTCGTTCTATGATATAGAGGAAATCAAACGTATTATGGAAGAAGAGCCGCAGAAGTTAAGTTTGAATGAGTTTTACTTGGTTGCTCAGGAATATGAGCCGGGTACGGATAAATTCACGGAAATCTTTGAGACGGCTGTACGTATGTTCCCGAAAGATGAGGTGGCTAACCTTAATGCTGCCAATGCAGCCATACGTAACGACAATTACGATATAGCACAGAAATATCTTGACAGAGCCGGTAATTCACCCGAAGCTGTCTATGCTCGTGGAGCACTTGCTATAAGAAAGAATGATTACAAAACCGCAGCAACTTATTTTGAGAAAGCGGAGAAAATGGGATTGGAGCAGGCAACTGCCACATTGAAAGAAATGAAAGAAAGAGGAAAATATTAATAATTTAGGAATAACATTTAAAATTAAAGAGACAATGAAAGTAAAAAATTTATTGATGGCTGTTGCGGCAGGCTTGGCATTAGTCGGCTGTAACAACGAGGACGCAAACAGACCTGGCGAGACAGGTGAATATGGCGAACCTCAGTACTTATCTGTAAATATCAACGCTAAGGGAGGAGTTGGTATGAAAGCAGGCGATTATGAAGATGGTTCAGCTGAGGAGAACAAAGTAAATAAGGTTAGATTTTACTTCTTTAAAGCTGACGGCACTTCTACAAATGTTAAAACCATTACTGGTGAAGAAAAATCGTACTACGATTACACGCCGGGAGCTCAGACTCTTACTCCTTCTGATGAGAATGTTGAGAAAATCGTTAATGCTACTATCGTAGTTAAGACTCAGGAAGGCGAAAATGTTCCTGCATCTATTATAGCAGTTATTAACCCACCAACTGCTCTTGGTGAAATTAATGACATTGATGAGTTAAATGATTTGGTTGATGATTACAGCAGTACTACTGGCGGATTTATTATGAGTAATTCCGTATATGTTAAGGACGGTAAGTTAATGGAAGAAGTAAGTGTAGCAGGACACTTATATCCGACAGAAACAGCTGCATTGGCAAATCCTGTTACTATCTATGTTGAAAGAGTATTGGCAAAGGCTCGTTTGACTGTTGGTCTTACAGAAGTAACACCTGGTATATACTCAACAGGTGAGAACTATGAAGGTGAGTCAATATATGTAAAATTCGATGGTTGGAATGTTACAAGAACAACAGCAGAATCTCCATTGATGAAAGCAATCGTTGCGACTTGGAATCTTGGTTGGACTTGGAATACGTCAGACTATTTCCGTTCTTTCTGGGCATATAACCCTAACACTAAATCTTTCCAATGGGGAGACTTTAATGGTGATGCTATTACTGGTGGTAGTAATGTTAATCCTGCAAACGCTATTAAAGCGTTCAATAGCACTGGTACAAATTACACATATATGCAGGAAAATGCTGCTGATAATGCTACTGGTGCAAATCCAGCAAAACCTACACAAGTAATAATCGCTGCACATTTGGTTCATGCAAATGGCGACGCTTTTGAAATTGCAGAGTATGGTGGAGAAAGAACTACCAAAGATGGTGTGATAAATAAATTTGCTGCTGCTTGCGGTTTATGGAAAGACAAAGCAGACGGTACCGGTAAAGAACAGATTGCAATATCTGATATAACATTGAAGACCCCTACTGAATTGGGAATGAATCCAAGTGAAGCTACTACTGGTAATTACAAAGTATATGCTCAATTGAGCATTACAGGAAAAGGAATAACTTGGTATAAATCTAACGCAGAAGATGCAGAATCTATTACTACTGAAGAGGCTAATACTGCACTTAAAAATCTTGGTGGAGCAAAGGTTTGGGCAGGTGGAAATACTTACTATTTCTTTGATATCAAACACTTCGGAACAGGTAATAACGGTAGTGTAGGTGTTGTTCGTAACCATGTATATGATGCTACTATTAAGAGTTTGGTTGGTTTGGGAACTCCTGTATATAATCCTGACGATATTATCTACCCTGAAAAACCGGGTGATGAGACTTATATCGCTGCTGAAATCAAGGTTCTTTCTTGGAGAATTGTAAAACAAGATATAAGTTTGGAGTGGTAATTTTGTAAATTAAATAATAAGGAGGGGAAACCGAAAAACTAAGGGAATTTATTTCCCCTCCTTTTAACCTTTTCCCTTAAAAGAAAAAATAAAATGATGAAAAGCACCTTGCGAACGGTGTAAAGAAAAAGTTCGCAAATATGGAGAACATTATAATAATAGGGTCTCCCACTTGATTAGAAAATTATTTGTGGTCAAAAAGACTGCAATCAATATAAAATAACGAAGAAATATGAACGGTATGAAAATTAAGACTTATATGAAAAGAATGGCATTAAGTGTGTTATTGGCAGTTTTACCGCTTGTTGCTTTTGTGTCATGTGATGACTTTGTCTATGATTACGAGGGTGATTGTTCTGTAACCTACCGTCTTAAATTCCGTTATGAAAAGAATTTGAAATGGGCGGATGCCTTTGCCAACGAAGTTAAGTCCGTTAATTTGTATGCGTTTGACACGGCAGGAGTTTTGGTTTGGCAGAAGGTGGATAAAGGTTCTGCCATTCAATCGAAAGACTATTCCATGACTTTGGATTTGCCTGCCGGCGACTATCAACTTGTAGCATGGTGTGGTGTTGGCAATGAAGAGGGCAATAAGTCTTTTTCTGTACCGGAGATGACAATTGGTTCATCGCGTATCGAAGACCTTCAATGTTGGTTAAAGCGTAGCAATACTTACAAAGAGGGTGGAGCGCATAGCACGGAGATGCTTGACTTTTTGTTTCATGGTATGATGAATGTATCTCTGCCAAAGAACGAAGACGGGGCTAAGTATGATTACACAATGTATTTGACCAAGGATGTCAATCACGTTCGTATCATTTTGCAGCACTTGTCTGCACAAGATGTAGATGTCAATGATTTCGTTTTCCGTATCGAAGACGATAACGGACGTATGGGTTATGATAATGAACTTATCAAAGACGAGAAGATTACTTATCACGCTTGGAACACTCAATCGGGAACGGCAGGTATTGTAGCCAACGGCGAAGTGGTTAATTGTGCTACTGCCATTGCTGATTTGACTGTTGCAAGAATGACTGTTGAGCACAGCCGTAATATGTTGCTGACTATAACCACTAAGGACGGCGAGACCGTTGTGGCAGGTGTTCCTGTTATCGATTATGCTTTGCTTGCCAAAGATTATTACGAAATGGCATACGGTCATTCGATGACTCCACAGGATTTCTTGGATAGGGAGGACGAGTATGAGATGACGTTCTTCTTGGACGAGAATAATAAATGGATAAGCAGTTATATTTTGATTCACTCTTGGCGTGTTGTACCGAGTGATGTAAATCTTGATAAATAATATTTTGGAAAGGATAGTAACGAAATGAAAATAAAAACCGTACATAGCATTGCAGTCTGTTTGGTGGCATTTGCACTATCTTTTCTTATGACCTCGTGTGGCAATGATGACGATGCTTCGCAAGGTGGTGGCAATGACGCTAAACTGTATATCAAAATTGCAACGATTGATAATACTTTGGCAAAAGCAGGCGAGAAAGATTTGCTTGATAACGAGAAGATGCACAGCGTTCGTATTATCGTTTTACACGAAAACGGAACAGTGGAGCATAACAGATACTATTCCTTGGACGGTGCTCAGGAGTATGTGCCTTATGTTATTCTTCCTGTAACGGCAAGCGAGAAAAAAACAGTATATGTCTTTGCCAATGAAGAGAGCGTCGGAGAGGTTGAGGGAGTAACAGGCAATATGTCTTTGACAAAATTCTTTGACAGTTATATCAAAGGAACAAACGGCTTTAAGGATAATATAAACAATATATATTACACCCCTGATTATTCCGACGGAAAAAACATCGCTATGTCTTGCGAGCCAAAGGAAGTTGAGATTGGGGCAAGCGGCACGGTCAAAGAAACTTTTTATGTTGTTCGTGTTGCAACGAAATTTACTGTCAATTTCAAAAACTTGCGTCCCGATGCTGTAAAGGTTGAAAATTTCAGCATAAAAGAATATGCGGATAAAAATTTCCTTATGGCACATGTTGGCAGTTATCCTCAATCCGATACATATTCTACTTGGGTCGATTGGTTAAGAGCCGTTTCCGATGCTTCTTCGGTAGATGCTTCTTATGCTCAAACCGACGCTGCGGGTTGGCTTACGGAATATGATTTGCCTGCTGCGGCTGCTATTAATAATGTCTATACTTACAATACCCCAATCAATGTTACTGCACCATCTAATGGTATCACCTTTGGCACGCCTGACGCTACTCCTGTGTTTTATCTGCCTGAGAGCAAAAGCAAGTGCGATGAGCAAAAAATACAGCATTACACATTGACGGTTAAGATTGACGGCGTTACAAATCCTTTCGAGTGTGAGTTGCCTAACCTTAAATCGCTTTTCCGAAATACTCATGTAGTTATCGATGTAACATGCAAAAGCAATGGCATTACGACGGAAATATTCGTAAGACCTTGGAATGTTATTGAACACGAACAAATAGTTTTGTAAAATAGAGTTATGAAAACTAATTATACGAACATATTGTTGATTATTTCGCTGCTGCTTTTCGGCAGTTGTGCGGAAAATCCCGAAATAACGAAAAAGGAGGTTTCCACGACTTTTTCGATAGCCTCGGCTTCTACAAAGGCAGGAGAAACGGATAATGAACTTATCAATGATTGGTGGATAGCCTTTGTTGATGAGGGTGGCGTTGTGAAAAAAATTCTTACCCGTGCAGAGGGCAGTGGCAATACCGCTGCCGTAGAGCGTGAGGGTTTCCAATTATCTTTGCCGCAAGGCAAATACAAAGCCTACGCCTTTGCCAATATTACCAAGACGGATATAGAAAACTTGCTTGGAAGTGCTATTGCAGAGGGTTCGGCTATGCCGACAAATATATCTACTGCCACTTGGAAAAAAGTAGGAAATATCGGAGACAAAATACCTATGACGGGTACATTGAATATAGAGATAACAGCCGCAAGTAACGGGTTTAACATAGAAGTCGTGCGTTTATGGGCAAAACTACGTTTTCAATTTTCTACCGATATGAATCAAGATATTACCATAAATAAAATATCTATGACTCCTGCTTTAACGCCTGCTGTCAATCTTTTGCCTAATTACATTTCGATAGGAGAGAACGGAGTGCAAGGCGTAGCCCCTGTACTTCCTGATGGAACGGTTTGCACAAAACTTGAAAAGACTTTTACCGACCTGACGATAAACAAATCTGCGGGCAAAGATGCAACATTTTATCTGTTTGAATCGACGGCGGCAAATCACCCTACGAAACATTATCCATTGACTTTTGAACTTAAATATGGTGACGGAACAACTCATACAGTTGAAGCCCTTGCATATCAGTTACCATATATCAATAGAAATGATTATATCACAATTCCCGTGCTTATTACCGATTGGTTGGTGGATATCAGCGTGCAGTTTTATCCTCCTATCGGTGGTTATCCGGCAGTGATTACGGAAAAGAAAGATGATGAGTTTTTTGCTAAGTTCGGTTCGGGAGGTAAATTCGTTATCAATCCTACGGTAACCCGCTCCAATGGAGATATTGTTGCTATCAAGGATTTGCAGATAACCGTTACAACCGAAGATAATAACTCTATTCTTAAAACACAACCGACATACGACACCAAGACTGCGGAGATTGTCGGCGAAATCAAAGACGGAGTAATAGGAACAGCCGTTGTAAATCTTGCGATAAAAGTCAAAAACGGCGATTTGGAATATACAATTACACGAAAGTTTTATATAATTCGTGAAAACAATTAAAAACAAAGTCAGATGAAAGTAAGAAACATACATATAATGCCTGATTTGGTAACGGCGATGTTGTTTGTGCTGTTTATATCATCACAAACTGCTTTTGGACAGACAAAAATAACGGAGGAAACTTCCACTCGTAAAATTCTTATAAAACAAGCAAGTCAAATCAAAATAAACGACAATCAAGCCTACTCAGTCAAGACAATAGCCACAAAAGATGAGAATGGATTGCCGATATCTGGATATCCCAGTGATATTAACAAAGGTGCTGCCATTGATTATGGTTTTTTGATAGATAACGACTTTTATACTTATTGGACTTCGTCCGATAAAATTACCGATACCATAAAGATTACTGTCGATCTTGGAGAAAATTTCTCTTTGAAAAGAAATGATAATGGTAATGATGTGTGGGATGATTTGGTTATATACACTCGCCGTCATGATCCCTTTGCTAAGTGTGAGAGCGAAAATAAAGTAGTTGACGTTAAACTAAGACGTGCTCCGACTGTATTTCATATCGATATATCCGATAACGGCACTGATTGGAGACCGTTTAGAACTGATTACTCCCATACACATGTTAATTTTGTTATGCGTGGCTATGGAACGGAGGAGTTTTCTCGCCGAATAACTACGACAGAGACGTTTAGATATATCCGTTTTACGCTTCAAGCCAATAACAGCCGTACAATGATAGACCAAGAAAAGGCTGACGGAACAACGGAAAAATTGCGACTTCTTACAATGTCGGAGTTTAACATTATCAGATTGGCTAAGGAAGATAATTACACAAATAATCAAATTGACCGTTTCCGTCTTGTTAATGATTATGTGACGGATTACGAAGACTACGAATTTGAAAACACCCAAAGCGTACTTGATGAAAATAACCGACATAAAGCCGAATCTTATTTTCCGGGTAAAGGATTAGAGGATGTCCTTAAAGATAATTATTGTGATTGGAACAAATGGGTTGATGGCAAATGGACAGGTAATGCGGACTTTTTGCAAGAGCATAATATTGAACTTCCCGATTATTCGTATATCACTCATGAAAATGATGCGTTAGTCGAAGAGGGCGTTCGTCAGCCTACTCACGTTATCGAACATGAATTGTATGCTGTTCCGGGTGATGTTATAGCATTGTACCCTTATTATGAATTGGAGGGTATTCATAATTACTTGGAGGACTTTATTCATTGGTATGATTACAAAAAAGGCGGTTATCTGAAAAACGGTGACGGTTACAATTTACTTGACTTTTTGATAAATCCCGAAGTGGCAGGTCGTACAAAAGACGCAGGTTTTGTCAATGGAATATGGTTGGATCCGGATATGCCTAAAACAGAATTACCGGATGGCGTACCCGCAGGTACCGGTTTAGACTGGGTAAATGGTCAAAGTGAATATCGTAAATACGGTACAATAGCCACATTCTTTTATCCTCGTGCCACATATACGGATGAAGAGAAATTGGAAAATTTGAATGAAGAATATGTAGTGGCGGCAGATTTCAGTTTGCGTTTCAATAAGACTTATCATTTGGATAATGATAAGAAGAAAATCAAAGAACCGCTGATTATTTATCGTCATTTGTTCCATATCAAGGACGGAAAGGCTCAGGCAGATGAGATGACCGCTACCAAGGAAAACAATTTGGCTTATATTAACAAACATTTCCGTACGGTATCGGCACGTTGCAATAAAGACTTCCAAGTGCGTTTGGAATCTCCTATTCCTGTTTATAGTGGATTTGGTAATGGTGCAGAGGTAATCCGTTCGAAATACTACTACAAAATCAGCGATGCCGATTATCATCGTATTTGTTCGGCAGATATAGAGGTGTATGATAAAAACGGTAATAAGATAGCCAATCCGGGTTTTGAGTTTTCGGAACAATTTGATGGTTATGGCGGTCGTTACGTAAAGGATGCTGCAAATAATCTTATTCCTTATTACATTTGTGGTGGCGGCGGAAAGTATTATCGTATGCTTGCTTGCAATGCAGAGAACGCCAAGCCGGGCACATATATAGTTCGCCTTATAGGTAAGGACTATAATAACGAGAGAATCAAAACACCTGACGGCTCAGGTCACGAGGTGATAGTACAGGAATATCATATTACTTTTGCCAATGAATGGTCAGCCTTTGTCGGTGATGAAGAGGAATTGAAAACAAAATACCCTAATTTACGTGCAGAGCATTTTGAATCTTTGGTTGGAAAACCGAGAGCAAAAGTGGATTTCGATGAATACAGCCACCTTCTTACTTTGTCCGATAATGAAGCACTTAATTATTTTTATGTAGAAGACGTAATTGATTACAGTAAAAAAATAATAAAGTGTCATTATAAATGGCCTGTGTCATGGGGAAATTCTCAGTATGGTTTTGAGTACCCCGGTCAAGGAGACTATTCCATTTATCAGATAATATCCAATAGCGCATATAACGGATATAATGCGGCAATTCCTCCTGACAAAAAACACGACTCTTTATGGGATCGTCGTTATTTTGAAACACAGGGAGCGCAAATGGGATTTTATTATTTCGTTAATGTTGCTGCCGACCCGGGTGTTATGGCAAGAATAAGAATCGAAGACCTTTGCCAGGGTGCAACCTTGCATGTTACAGGTTGGTTTGCGGAAGGTTCGGCAGCCACAGAAGTCGCCAACTTGGCATTTAACTTTGTTGCCGTTAAAAACGACGGTAGTCGTGTTATCTTACATACATTTACTACGGGTTATATAGAAAAGAGAGGTGTTTGGCAGGCTATTGCTTATTCGTTTATCCCTGATTTTGCCATAGTCGGCTTGACAGAAGATGATATAGACCATTATGAATTGGAGTTGGATAACAATGCTAAAAATTCAAGCGGTGCCGACTACGCCATAGACGATATACGTGTTTATGTTGTTCGTCCCGAGGTAACGGCAAATCAAACCAAGCCGTTGTGTAGCGACGAAATGCCACCGATAAAACTTTCTACACCTTATCAGACTATCCTGCAATCCGTAGGCGATGCCATTCCTTCAACATCGGCCGAGGGTGAGGATGTCAATGTATATTATACTTTCCTTGATAAAGAAAGATTTTATACCGTATATGATTCCATATATGACCTTAACCAAGACCCAGACAATAAAGGCGATATAGCCTATATCGCAGCCTTTGACTCAGCCGTTGTAAGATACAATTACGACGGAGGAGATGAGGTAACTACTTTCGGCAAGATGACTTTCAACACTTTTGGCGTTCGTGATGTGCCTTACGAAGAGAATGAGAACACAATCAACAAAGTGGTGATGTTTGAAAAAGATACAAACAATAAAGAGTATCTTTCATTTGTCATCAGCACAGGAAAAGGCGATAAAATCCTACCGGGTAGAGAATATTTTCAGGCATTGTTTTCAGTAGATGCAACGGGTGATGACATAGCTACGCATGATAGTACCTATGTGTGGAATAAGTTTGCACTACTAAGCGATTGTTCTCCTGTCGCTACATTTTCCTTAAAACGTTACGGACAGGTAAGAATTGACGGTGTGGCTGTTTCCAATGTCGATGAGTTCTTTGTTTGCGAGAACCAGATGCCTGTTATTCAGTTGGACGTTATGGGTAAAGACAAAGAAAACGACGACGAATTGGTAACTGTGGAAGAGAATGCTTATTTGGATTGGTATAACGGCTCACTTTCCGAATTTGAAGCAGAACACAAAGGGGATTTGTCTTTAAAAGATGCACTTTTGCAGTTCCGTCTCAATTATCCTCATACTCCGTCAATTGAAGACGAGACGGTAGTAGAGAAAAATGATTTTACGCAGGAGATGAAAGAATATATTATCGAGATGAGCAATCCTCAACAAGTAGAGGGCAGCGACCCAATCGCACCTAAATTGTTGTTGTATCAGTCTTCGTATGTATTTCCTCCTGTGAAGTTCAATGGAGGAAATGAGAGTTCGGCAAAGGTTGTCGCCATACCGACTTATAGAGAAACGGACAAGTACATCGTGTGCGGAGAACCGACAGAGATTGCAATACCTGTTCGTCGTCAAGCACCATTGTTGCAACATGGTATAGGTGCGATAAATTATCCGTCATACTTAGATGATGTGCCTATGCGTGTAGGTCTTGCTCAATTAAAAGAGGTAAGTGCAAGCAAGGATAATCTTGCAACTCACGACAAGATGCTTAACGTCTCTATCCGTACCGTTACTACGGCGAAAGAGACTTCCACCGAATTGGTAGAAGATAACAGCGACCCGAATATTTACTTGGTTGAAACCAATGACCCGCAATATAAAGACTTGCACGGACAAGGCGGAAATGATGAAACCGAAGGTTTGTTGGCAGTGGGATTGTTAAAAGAAATGGTTGCCAAGAAAGAAGGCGAAAATAATAATATTCTTCGTATGGTATTCGATAACGCATTTAACTTTAAGGAGGGTTATTATTATCGTATGTCGGTGGCTTATAAAGAAAATCAGAGCGGCGGTTCTGTCGATGACGAAGTAATGTGTGAGGGTAGGCGTGTATTTACTATCAAGGTAGTACCTCAATACGTTATTTGGACGGGTGCAACAAGCAAACCTAACTGGAACAACGACCGCAACTGGCGAAGAATGTCTTCTGGGGAACTTTATGCGCAAGCAGACGCCAATTCCGATTATATGACAGACGGCGTTAATGACACAAAATTCGCTTATGCACCGTTAGACTTTACCAAGGTTGTGCTTCCATCGACAGAGCCTGAGCCTGCAAGCGGAAGCGGTTATCCATATCTTTATCAGCCGAGCGGCACGCCGCAGCAGATTGAAATAAAGGATTCCTATAATGGTCAGAATGTCCAAGGAACGTTTAATTGGTATAGCGACCCTAAGGACCCTGATAATGTAGCAGGTAATCCTGAAAACATTCTTGACCTTGAAAACGGAGCAATTACTTACGATGTACAGTATGATATGACCTTGATAAATAACGGAAGTTACGGCTACAACTGTCGTCCTTGGTATATGCACACTTGCAAGGAGATTGACTTTATGCCGTCGGCACGAATCTACAACCAGCAGTATCTTACTTACGAAAAAGCATGGGTAGAAGCGGAACTTGACCCTAATCGTTGGTATGCTTTGTCTTCTCCGTTGAGAGATGTCGTTGCAGGCGATATGTATATGCCGACAGCAAACGCTCGCCAAGAAACAGAACGTTTTCAACCTATAACTTTCTCGACCGATAAAAACAATCGTTTTGCTCCTGCCGTATATCAACGTTCTTGGAACAAAGCAATGGCTAAGGTCGTTGAAGTCAATCATTCGACAAGGAACGTAGCAGTCGTTACTCAATGGAGTAATGTCTTCAATGATGTTAATGAGAAATATGATGCAGGTCAGGGCTTTTCCATTAAAGCCGATGTATCGGGCGTAAAGAATTTCGATGACGGCGACAAGGTTCTTATGCGTTTGCCGAAAGCCGATGCAAGTTACGAATATTACACGCAAGACGGAGGAACTCACGGCGACGAAACGCAGATTGCTCGTAACTCAGCCTATAAACTTGCTTTTGATAACAGTAATGCTAATGGATTTACCGCTTCTGTCGAGGGCCGCACCGATTCGCCGAGCCAATACTTTATGGTGGGTAATCCGTTTATGACCGATTTGGATTTGAAAAAGTTTTTAACAGCCAACAGTGATAAACTTAATCCGAAATGTTGGATAATCGGTTCTGACGGCTCTGCCAAAGAAGCCTTTGTTATAGCAGAGGTCGGAGATGTTACGGGTACGATGCCAGAGCCGTATATCGTCGCACCTATGCAGGGATTTTTCGTTGAAGCAAAAAATGAGGCAGCAACGCTTAGCGGCGTTCAGTTCACAAAAGATATGATGGTTAATGTTCCCAATGGAGATAAGCCTATACTTAAAGCACGCAGCACACAGCAGTCGGGCTTTGAAAAAGACGGCTTGCGTATAACGGCTTTATCAAAAGGAAACGTCGTATCGAGAGCATTGATTACTTTGTCGCAAGATGCTTCCAAAGACTATTCGGATAACGAAGATGTGATGCTTTTGATTGACGAAGAAATGGACGAGGCTCCTATGGTATATTCCGTTGCAGGCGGTAATGCCGTTATGATTAACTCCACTTCATCGATAGACGGCGTTGAAATAGGTCTTACGGGTATGAATGACAGAAACGACAAAGAGATAGAACTTATGTTTGACAATATACATCTATATGATAGTTACTTTTTGTTGGATAAGGTTACGGGCGATAAACGTCCTTTGGAAGAGGGTATGAGTGTTAAGGTCAGCGGCAACACTTACGGTCGTTTCTATATCGTTGCAGCCAACACTCGTCAGGATATAAACTCTGAGATAGAGCAAGAGCAATCGATAAGCATCGTTGTGGCAGGCAAAGACCTTACGGTTAATACCACTCGCGAGCGTTTGGATGTAAAAGTGTTCGATATGCTTGGCCATTGTGTTAAATCGCTTTCGGCAAATACTTCTACAATCAACACCACATTACAGCAAGGTGCATACGTGGTTGTTGCCAATGACGGTGTAGAAGAAAAATCATTGAAAGTAATTGTAAGAACTCGTTAAAAAGATTTTTTTCATTTATTCATGTCCGCCAACTCACTTTGGCGGACATTTTTATTTTGGCAAAGCCGTTATCTTGATTTGGCTTGATGAAAATTAAAATGATGCGTTGCTTATCCAATGGGCGTTTTACATCGATGCACGTTTTTTTTTGAGAACATACAAATTGTGTTGTTTCTATCCTGCAAAAGACAACAATACTCCAAAACTTTCTATGAAAAAAGCTAAGATTTTTATGCTAAAAAAAGATATGACTTTTTTGAAATTTGGAGAAATCGGTTGCTATTTTGAAAAGTTGGCTTCAAAGGTATCAAAAAGTCCGACTTTTTAGGGTAAAAAGAGGGACTTTTTGGGGTAAAAAGTCGGACTTTTTGAGTAGTCCGCATTGATGTTTCCAAAATTACAAGTCAACTTTTTATTTCTTTTGTCGGTTAATTCAGTTTTGTTGCTTTGTTTGTTCGCTTAGCGTTTTGTAAAATTATTCAAATCTAAGATTTTTTGTAACGGATATTTTGCTTATCGTTTTGGCAGGTATAAGCATACACAAAAGACATACGGCAAAGGCCAATATATCCACGCCGATAATATGCAAAGCGTTGATAGAAATAGGAACACTTGTCAAATAGTAACTCTGTGCATCGAGAGTTATCAAATGAGTGTATTTTTGAATTAATTCCAGTGCTAACGCCAAGATATTACCGTAAAACAATCCTTTGAGGGCGATATAACCTGCCTTGTGAAGAAATATCTGTGTTATTTGGTCGTTCGGCGTGCCGATGGCTTTAAGAATGCCTATCATTTGTTTTTTCTCGAAAATCATTATAAGCACAACTCCGCAAAGCGTTACGACCGTCAAAAGAATCATAATGCCTATAATCATTATAACATTGCTGTCCAATAGATTTAACCACGAAAACAAGTTCGGCTCAATATCGGTTATCGTTTGCAAAGTCATATTGTTCGGCAGCAGTTGATAAACCTCGTCGGCAGTAGCGTCCAATTTCGAGAAATCATTTAACGAAACCTCGTATGCAGAATAATCCGTTGCCTCCATAGAGAAGATATTCTGCAATACAGCTGCGTCGCAAATCAAAAACCTGTCGTCATAAGCGCCAAGACCTGTATCGTAAATGCCGCTGACATAAAAATTTTTGGCACGATAACCGTTATCGATATAGAAATATATTTTTATCTTGTCGTTAATATTTAATTTAAGTTTATCGGCAGTGTTTTTAGAGACTATACATTCTTGGTGCGAGGTCTTGTTTAGGCGAGGCATAGCACCAGTGATTAAAGCATCGTGAAAGAAAGTCGTGTCGTAGGATTGAGTGATGCCTTTAAGGATAACTGCGTGAAAAGCATCGTCGCAAATAATTACGGACGACTTGTTTATAACGGGCGTTATGCTTTTAATGTTTTTGTTTTTCGATATGGTGTTTTGAGTGGCGTTGTCTATATATATGGGATTATCGTCAAAAGTGTTGTTTATCGAATAAGGCACGATTTGGATATGCGAGCCGAAGCCGACGATTTTTTCTTTGACGGCAGATTTGAAACCACTTAACACGCTGACACTTATCAGCATAACGGCAATGGATAAAGCAACTGATACGGTGGCTATATTGATTACTCTTTTTGCAGAACCGGTGTTTTTGCCTTTTACCAAACGTTTGGATATGAATTGAACAAAGCCCATATTTTCTAATTATATAAATGCAAAACGATATAAAAGCAAAAATATTTTACGAAAAATGATTGTCGGTAACAAAACTTTGCCTATCTTTGCAACTTCTTTTTAAGACATACAGAAAATGAAAAAATTAGCAGTAGTTGCTCTTGGCGGAAATGCCTTATTGAGAAGCGAGCAGAAAGGAACATATAAAGAACAGATATCAAACGTTGAACAAACGTGCCAGCAAATAGGAAGTATATTGAATGACCACAATGTGGTGATTGCTCATGGCAATGGCCCGCAAGTAGGAAACATTCTTTTGCAAAACGAAGCAGGTAAAGAGAAATTTGCCGTTGAAGATATGCCATTGGATTATTGCGTGGCTCAGACACAAGGCTCTATCGGTTATTTGATAGATATGTGTATGCGTAATGTGATGCACAAGATGAACATCAATCGCAATGTGGTAACGCTTTTAACTCAGGTTACGGTGGATAAAAACGATAAAGGTTTTATTAATCCTACAAAACCGGTCGGTCCGTACTACACCAAGGAGAATGCAGATGCTTATGCAAAACAGACAGGGGCTTCGTTCAAAGAAGATGCTAAGGGCAGAGGTTGGCGAAAAGTGGTAGCTTCACCCGTACCTTTGACAATAGAGAATGTGGATTTGGTTAAGCAGTTGGCAGATAATGGCAGTATCGTTGTAACCGTTGGCGGCGGCGGAATACCTGTAATCGAGCATAACGGAGTTATCAAGGGCGTTGAGGCTGTTATCGACAAAGATTTGGCAAGTGCCGTTACGGCTGTTGCCATCAAGGCTGACGAGTTTTATATCTTAACCGACGTTGCAAAGGTTTATATCAATTTCCGTAAGGAGAACGAAAAGGCTTTGGACGTCTTGACAGTTAAAGAAGCAGAAGAACTGTTGGCACAAGGACAGTTCGGCGAGGGCAGTATGGCTCCTAAAATCCGTGCAGCATTGTATTTCGTGAAAAATGGCGGCAAGGAATGTATCATAACAGAAGCCAACCAATTGAAAAATTCCAACTGCGGAACGAGAATTATCAAAGGATAAGAACTTTTTCATAATTACATTTATTTTTTGAGGACCGCATTCTTTATTGAATGTGGTCTTTTTTAGTATCTTTGCAACCTGAAAATTATTATAAAAGAATATATATTGTTGTGTTTTAGAAACTATTGTTGTATGAAAAAAATAATTGCCCTAATATTGATTTTTATTTGCTTTGATGTAGTTGCTCAAAACAAGTCAAAGGCATATATAGACTACAACAAAAACGGTAGAATGGATATCTACGAAGACAGAACTCAGAGCATAGAAAATCGTGTCGAGGATTTGCTTTCGCAGATGACTATGGAAGAAAAACAAGGTCAGTTGCTAATGGATTTGGGTTGGCAATATTATCAAAGAAATGGTAATGTTATAGAATTGACGCCATACGCTTTTGCTACAATCAAACAAAAGAATTTAGGCAGTCTGTGGGGCTTTTTTCGTTCCGACCCTTGGAGCGGTAAGACTCTTGATAGCGGCATAACGCCGTCTCTTGCGGCAAAAGGCGTTAATCTCTTGCAAAAATATATGATAGACAGCACTCGCTTGGGAATACCTGTGTTTATTGCCGAAGAATGTATGCACGGAGTGATGCAGGTAGGCAGCGTTGTCTTTCCCTCAGGCATTGCACAGGCAGCCACTTGGAACAAAGATTTGATTGAAACTATGGCAGAGGATATAGGAACGTTTTCGTTGAAAGAGGGTATAAATATTTGCTTCGGACCAATGGTGGATATATCTCGTGATGCTCGTTGGTCAAGAGTGGAAGAGACTTTTGGAGAAGATACATATCTGTCTTCGATGATGGGAAAGAGTTTTGTCAAAGGATTGGTAAATTCAAGTATTAAAGACAAGAAAAACGTTGTTCAACAAAAAAGCGTTTTGCCGACATTAAAGCATTTTGCGGCTTATGGTATATCGGAAGGAGGACATAATGGCGGTTCGGCACATATAGGCAGGCGTGAATTGAGAGCGGAAATCCTGCCGCCGTTCAAGGCTTGTATAGATGCGGGAGCAAGACTTGTTATGACATCATATAACGAGATTGACGGCGTGCCTTGTACGATGAACGAATATTTGCTTAAAGACGTTTTGAGAAAGGATTGGGGCTTTTCGGGTATAGTTATCTCGGATTTGCATTCAATAGGCGGGTTGCGTTCGCATGGAGTTGCAAAGGATTTGCGACAGGCGGCAGAAAAAAGTATAAACGCCGGTGTGGATTTAGATTTAAGTGCAACGGATTTCTATAACAATTTAGACGGCGTTAGCGAACAAAGAATAGACCAAGCCGTTAAGAGAATCCTTTATCAAAAATTCGCTTGCGGACTTATGGATAATCCTTATGTGGATACATATAGCGAAAAACAAGTTAAAGAAGATTTTGAACGTTCGTTAAACATCGCTCAAATGGTGGCAAGCGAATCGATAGTGTTGTTGAAAAATGATAAACTGTTGCCTTTGACGGATAAAACGATAAGATATGCCTTGATAGGACCTAATAGCAACAATATATACAATCAATTGGGCGACTACACAGGACCTAACAGCGACAAAACCGTAACAACGATAAAACAAGCCTTTGAACAAGAGAAATTGAATTTCTTGTATGCCAAAGGTTGCGATATAAGAGACACCAATCGCAGCGGCTTTAATGAGGCGATAAATATAGCCAAGCAAAGCGATGTTATTGTTTTGTGTATAGGCGGTTCATCATCGCGTTACGAGAATGTGGAATACAAACAGACAGGAGAAGCCAAGATAAATGCAAATGTTGTCGCTGATATTACTTCGGGAGAGGGTTTTGATAGAAGTAGCCTATTGCTTGCAGGCGTTCAACAAGAATTGCTTAAAGAATTGCGAAAACTTGGAAAGCCGATAGTTGTCGTTTTGATAAATGGGCGACCATTGGTGTTGAATGAAGTAAAAGAAAATTGCGATGCTCTTTTGGAGTGTTTTTATATGGGAGCCAAGGGCGGAACGGCAGTTATCAAGACTCTTATAGGTGAAAACAATCCGTCGGGACGTCTGCCCATATCTTTTCCGCGAAGCGTTGGGGCGTTGCCTTGTTATTACAATACAAAGCGTGCAGCCAACAGAAACGATTATTTAGAGGGTAGTTCAAAGGCGTTATATCCTTTTGGCTTCGGATTGTCTTACACAAATTTCGATTATAGTGATTTTGATGTGGAAGTGCATAACAATGCAACGGATAGCGTGAGCGTCAGCGTGAAGTGTAAGGTAACAAATACGGGCGATTATGACGGCAAAGAAGTTATTGAGGTCTATGTAAAAAAACTATATTCCACTTACGCAACCAATGAGATAAATTTGCGGGCGTTTAGCAAAAAAATGATAAATAAAGACAAGAGCGAGACATTTACAATAAATATAGATACGGATGCGTTTAAGGAATGGAACGCTTCGGCAGACGGGCAGTTTATTTCAAGCGGCGAGTATGAAGTGTCGGTTAGGAAAAATGCAGATGAGGTGTTGTTTTCGACCATAATAGAAATTCAGAGCGTGAAGTAAGTAAGCAAAAAAAGATAAATAATCTAAACGAAAAAGGAACATAAATAAAAAAATATAACAGGTATGAAAAGGATAAAGATAAGTAAAAAGATTGCGTTTTTTATGGCGTTGCTATCGTTGTCTATGATGTTTGGTGCGTGTGATACGGACGAGTGTTTTACAAATGATGGCAACTACCAAAACAATACACAAAAGGCTTTGCCGGGTACAGTACCCAATCCTGATGTTGATTGTTAGAATGTGTGCGATAGGGACTAAAATCAAAAAAACACTGAAAATTTTTGGCAGATTGTGAAAAAGTATGTAATTTTGCAAACTCAAATTTTGGGGAAAAGTTTGAAGTTTTTAGTGGGTAATAATTAAAAAAACAATAAAGACATGTCAAGAATTTGTGAAATAACAGGAAAAAGAGCACAGAATGGTAACAGAGTTTCGCACTCTAACATCAAGACCAAGAGAAGATTTAATCCTAATTTGCAGGTTAAGAAATTCTATATTCCGGAGGAAGATGCTTGGATTACTCTTAAAGTCAGTGCCGCAGGTATGCGTACAATAAACAAAAAAGGCATTATGGCTTGTTTGGATAACGCACTACAAAAAGGTTATATCCAATACTAAGTCAAAGAAGGCTTTCAAACATAATGTTCAATGATGAAGAATAGATCTTAATTCATCATTGAACATTTGTTTTTTAGTACATTTTATTTTTTTAGCAAAGCAGAGTTTTTCGAAACGAGTCTTTTGTTTTGTTGTGGTATGTAAAAATTTTTCGGAATTGTCGTTAAGCAAATTTTTTCGTTATCCGACAATGGCAAACACAGAAAAATTACAAGAGATTGCCTCTATAAAATAATTAGTTTTAGGCAAACGCGAGGCGATTACGGAGGAGCGAAAAACGATTATATAAAAAATTAAGACTTTTGCTGAAAACAAAAAATTAAAAACATAAATTCTTAAAACAATGGAACAGTCAGCAAAGAAGCGTATAGGTTTTATTGATGCAATGCGAGGTATGACGATGTTTTTGGTTGTTGTGGCTCACGTTATGACATTTGGCTTAGGCATCAATGCAGAAAAATCTATTTTGGGTAGTGTGTTGATAACTTTTCGTATGCCTGTATTTTTCCTTATCAGTGGATTTGTGGCATACAAAACCATAGAAAAGTTTTCTACGCGATTGTATTTCTCCACGATTTGGAAAAAAATTATAGCCTTGCTTATCCCCACGATTGTCTTCTTTTGTTTTGCGTGTATAATCAAAGGTGGTAATCCAATGAGCGAGTTTATGGCAAACGGCTTTAAGGAATATTGGTTTATGATTGTGCTTTTTGAGATATTCTTGATATATCTTACTTTTTCGTTGTTACTTAAACTTTTTGGAGCGAAAGATATTGCGATGGATATTGTGCTTATCGCATTGGTGGTGTTATCTTGGTATTTTTACTTTTATAAATTTTTCTACATTAATACAGGAATAAGACGAGTTTTTTCTATCGGCAAACTTGTGAATTACTTTCAATATTTTGCCGTTGGAGTGTTTTTTAGAAAGTATTGGCAGCAAATTCATACTTTTTTTAGAAAAGATTTGGTGAAAACCCTTGCCATTATTTTGTTCTCGGTGTTGATGATAATTATATGGAAAACGCATTGGACGGCGTCAAACATACTTGCCTATAAGATTATTCACGATGTGGTGGTAAGATATATGGGACTCATAGTATTTTTTATGATTTTCCTTACTAATGAAGAGTATTTCGAGAGCAATGGAAAATTTTCCAATATATTAAAACTTATCGGCAAGAGAACTATGGATATTTATTTGATTCATTATTTCTTTTTACCCGATATTAAGTTTTTAACGCCGTCTCTTACAGGCAATATCAATATTGTATTGGAGATTTTAGTCGTTGTTGTTATGTCGGCGTTGATTATAGGAGTTAGTTTAGGAGTTAGTTATATTTTGCGTAGGAGTGGTTTTCTCGCTCATTATTTGTTTGGAGAAAAAAGATAGAATAAAGATATTATTTTGCTGATAATTAAAACAAAAATAGCGATATTTAACAAAAGAATTTTTAATATAATAAAGATATGAAGACTTATTCGTTTGAATTTCCGCATAGGGTTAAATATTATGAAACCGACCAAATGGGCTATGTTCATAACAGTAATTATTTTCGTTTTTTCGAGACAGGAAGAGAGGAAACCATGCGTCATTTAGGTCTTTCGTATGATGCGATAGAGAAATTGGGTGTTATGATGCCATTGATTGAACAGTACGCACATTATCACGCACCTGCACGATACGATGACGAACTTATAATTCATACGACAATATCCAAAATTCCCGAAGCAAAGATACATTTCGACTATTGTGTGTATTCCATTCAAAATGGTAAGAAAATAGTGCATTGTGAGGGTTGGAACAAACTTTGTTTTGTGGATAGAAACACTCGTAAGCCGTTGAGGTGTCCTGAGTTTTTAACAAAAATTATGGAAAAAGTTTTGTCGGAATAATAAAAATACGTAATTTTGCACTTTCAAATTTAATAAATTTATTAACACTTAAAAAGAAAGAGGTATAATTTATGATTATTGTTCCAATTAAAGAAGGTGATAACCTTGAAAGAGCTTTGAAAAAACTTAAACGTAAGTTCGACAAAACCGGAGTAGTTAGAGAGTTAAGAAATAGAAAACAATTTACCAAACCTTCGGTAATTGCAAGAGAAAGAAAACTTAAAGCGATTTACGTTCAGAAGTTGAGACAAGCAGAATTAGACAAATAATCATGACTTGTATTGCTTATTTTCGCTTTGTGTGTAAAGACAATTCTTATTAAGGCGAAAAAACAGCAGAAACTATGACTTACAGATTCTTTTAGGATTTGTAAGTTTTTTTTGTTTAATATCACGTTATTTTTCACTCATATCATTCGATTAATCATTAATACCAATAAAATGATGTTAATGATTAAAAAATTTTTTCTTTCTTTTTTTGCATTAATGGGGATTTTATGTGAAAAAATACTATCTTTGTGGTCGTGAAGATACAAGAATTTTTGACATATTTAGAGCAAAGACGAAATTATTCACCTCATACAATAACGTCGTATCAAACGGATTTGAAGCAGTTTGATGAATTTTTGTACCATGATGATAAACAAAACATCGATAGAAACGACGATACTAAGATTACCCCAATAGCTGTTCGTTCGTGGATAATGACGCTAAGCGAAAGCGGAGTTTCTTCTCGCAGTATTAACCGCAAAATTTCTTCTCTAAAAGCTTATTTCAAATGGAAAGAAATAAATGATACGAGTTTCAAAAACCCAATGTTGAAAATTATTCCACCAAAAACATCTAAACGAAAACTCTCCGCCATATCCTTGGACGATATGACAACATTGATTGAAAATCGTCCAAGTGAAGACGATTTTGATGCTTTTCGTAACTATATTATAATGGAAATACTCTATGCAACGGGTATTCGTCGTGCAGAAATTTTATCTATAAAACATAACGATATATCTTTTAATCATAAGCAAATACGTATTATCGGTAAGGGTAGCAAAGAGCGTTTCGTACCGATAGGGGATAAATTAATAGATGATTTGATAAAATATATCGTACTTAAACAACGTTATAATATAAAAGAAAGTTCTTTGATAGTAACCAAACAGGGAAAACCTTTAACAGCGAACCAATTGTACTATATTATTCACACTATGCTGAAAACTTATAACGTAGGTGAGCGTTCGCCACACGTTTTCCGCCATACTTGTGCTACACATCTGATAAGCAATGGGGCAGATATAATAAACGTTAAGAATCTTTTGGGACATACATCGCTTAAAGCCACAGAGGTTTATACACATACGACTATCGAAGAATTGAAAAAGGAATATAAACGCTCATTTGAGCAAAAGTTTAACAAATAAAAACAAGGAGGACATTATGGACGTAAAAATCAACATCGTCAATTTCAAGGCAGACGAAAAACTTACGGAATTTGTAAATCAAAAGGTTTCAAAATTGGAACATCATTCAGCAGGATTGTTGTCAGCCGAGGTAACTCTGAGTGTGGATAAACCCGAGAGTATGAACAACAAAGTAGCCGATATTCGTATCGTTGTAAAAGGTAATGATTTGTATGCATCAAAACGTGCAGACAGTTTTGAGGAAGCAGTAATGCTTGCAATAGATGCTTTGAAAACCCAGATAAGTAAATTCAAAGACAAATAATAACAATTGAATCCGACAAGCGTTTTTGAATGTAAATCGTTTTGTCGATGAGAGTTTTGTCCGATGTACGGCAATGATGCAAGTATATCGGACAAAATTTTTTTAGTGTTTATACTCATTTTATTAGTGTGCGTGATTAGTGAAATAGTGTGAGAGAAAAATTTGACCTCGTCAAGAGAATTAAAAACAGGGTTTTGAAAAAAATATTTTTAGATAAATGAGAATATTCGTAAATTTGCAAAATGTTTTTAGATAGTTATTTTGAATTGATAGATAAATAAAAAATACATAAGAATGGAAGAAGAAAAAACATTATATCCGTTGAAATTTATGCCCTTGTTTAAAGATAAGATTTGGGGCGGTAACAAGGTAAGAGATTTGATAGGTATTGATTATTCGCCGTTGGAGCGTTTGGGCGAGTTGTGGGTGTTGAGTGCAGTAGAAGGGCAGGAAACGGTTGTGGAGAATGGTTTTTTGGCAGAATGTACATTGAAAGAAGTATTGGAGATGTATGCCGATGAATTGGTGGGAGAGGACAATTTCGACAAATTCGGCGAGGATTTTCCGTTGCTTATAAAAATCATAGACGCTGCCGATAATCTTTCGGTACAGGTACATCCCGATGACGAATATGCTTGGGCTAATGATATGCAGAATGGTAAAACCGAGATGTGGTATGTGTTGCAAGCCGATGAAGGAGCAAAAATCTATTGCGGGTTTAATCAAAAGGAAACCAAAGCCGACATAATAAACCGTACAAGAAACAATACCATAGAATCCGTACTTCACGTAGATGAGGCAAAGCAAGGCGATTTGTATTACATACCGGCAGGAACGGTGCATGCGATAGGTAAGGGTGTGTTGCTTGCAGAAATTCAGCAATCGTCAGATGCCACTTTTCGTATATATGATTGGAACAGAAAGAATGAAAAGGGTGAAGCCCGAGAACTACATTTGGAGCAAGGCTTAAAGGTTATGGATTTGTCCGCACAAGAAGGAACGGCAAAATGTCATTACCATTATCATTTGAATGAAACAACCAATATGGTGGAAAGTCCGTATTTTGTTACCAATCTTATACCTCTGACAAATGGATTAAGAAAGAATTTGGAAAATTCTGATACTTTTTATTTGTATTTCTGTGTTGCTGGTGGCGGATTTATCAATTGTATGAAAGAACGAATACCTTTGAAAGCAGGAGAGATAATTATGATTCCTGCCATAGCCAAAGATGTATTGATAGAGCCTACGCCTATGATGGAAATATTGGAAATAACCACATTATAACAACTCAATATGGCAAAAAACAATGATGTAGTAACTCCGTTAATGAGACAATATGCCGAATTTAAGGCAAAATATCCCGATTGTATTCTTTTGTATCGTGTGGGGGATTTTTATGAGACTTTCGGCGATGATGCACAAGAGACTTCAAAGATATTGGATATAGTTTTAACCAAGCGTTCTGGAGGTGGTCAGGATAGATTGGCGGGTTTTCCTCATCACGCTTTGGAAACATATTTGCCCAAATTTTTGAAAGCAGGCAAAAGGGTCGCAATCTGTGATCAGGTCGAAGACCCGAAGTTTGCCAAAGGTATAGTCAAACGAGATGTTACCGAAATTTTAACTCCGGGAATTTCTTACGACAATGCCGTTGATAGTTCACAAAACAATTATCTTTGCGCCATACATAAGCATAAGGACAGGTATGGCGTTGCTTTTATTGATATAACAACGGGCGAGTTTTTGGTTAGTGAGGGAGAAAAGGACGATATAAATAAATTGCTAAAAGACTTTTCGGTTAAAGAGATTGTCTTGCAACGCCAATACGAAAGGGAGTTGGAGACGATTTTTGCTCAAAACATTTTGATCAAGACTTATGACGATTGGGTTTTTACAGATACTTTTGCCAAAGATATACTTAGTGATGTTTTCGGAATTAACGGCTTGAAAGGTTTTGGTATAGACGATATGCCGCTTGCCGTTATTGCTTCGGGAGCTGCCATATATTACATAAAAGATACCAACCATAACTATCTTTCGCATATATGCAATATTTCGAGAATAGATAATGGCAACTATGTTTGGTTGGATAATTTTACGATAAGAAACCTTGAACTTGTTTCGTCCAATTCTGGTGAAAAGGCAACACTATACAATGTTATCAATCGAACTCAAAGTCCTATGGGAGCAAGATTGTTGAAGCGTTGGTTGATAATGCCGTTAAAAGACAAAACAAGGATAGAAAAACGTCAGAACATAGTAACGTTGTTTATATATAATGATGAACAGAGGGAACGAATAAAAGAACTTATTGAAAGTATCGGCGATTTGGAGCGACTTATAGGTAAGATTTCTTTTAGAAGAATACAGCCAAATGAGCTGTATCGTTTTGCGTTGATATTGGACGATATTGCCGAATTGGATAAGGTTTTGCAGACTTTTGAGGGTAGCGACAAATTGCCAAAGATTGGAGATTTTACAAGTCTTAAACAATTTATCTTATCCACTATAAATGAACAGGCACCTAACAATATAAGCAAGGGTAATGCAATAAAAGAAGGCTTTAATGAAGAGTTGGACGAATATCGAAATATCGCTTTCAATTCGCAAGAAGTTTTGGAGAATATTCGTGTAGAGCAATCACAGGCGACAGGTATAAACAATTTGAAAGTAGGGTTTAACAATGTGTTTGGTTATTATTTGGAAGTAACCAATATGAATAAAGACAAAGTACCTGATACTTGGCAAAGGAAACAAACACTTGCCAATTGCGAAAGGTATATAACTCCCGAACTTAAAGATATTGAGACAAAGATATTATCCGCTCAGGAAAACATCTCGCAATTGGAAACCACGTTGTATTATGACGTTTTGGGTAAGATTATACCTTATCTTTCGTCTTTGCAACAAACGGCACAGAGTATTGCGACTTTGGATTGCTTACTATCTTTTGCTATAAAGGCAATAGAAGATAATTATACCAAACCTCAAATTCTTGAAACCGATGTACTGCATATTTCAAAGGCAAGACACCCGGTTATTGAGAAGATGCTGCCTGTTGGAACGCAGTATATTGCCAACGATGTGTATTTAGATAGCACAACGCAGCAGATAGTTATCATCACAGGTCCTAATATGTCGGGTAAGAGTGCGTATCTAAGGCAGACAGCGTTGATAGTTATCTTGGCACAGATGGGTAGTTATGTGCCGGCAAAGAGGGCAGAGATAGGAGTGGTTGATAAGATTTTCACTCGTGTCGGGGCATCGGACAATATAGCATCGGGAGAGAGTACTTTTATGGTGGAGATGAATGAAACGTCATCGATATTGAATAATTTATCGCCACATAGTCTTGTGCTTTTGGATGAGATTGGTCGAGGCACTTCGACATACGATGGGGTAAGTATAGCGTGGGCGATTGCTTCGTACTTGCATGATAATAAGAATAAGGCGAAAGTTTTGTTTGCAACGCACTATCACGAACTGATTGCAATGGAAAAACATTTCGATAGGATAAAGAATTATCATATTGAAGTAAAGGAATTAGGTAGTAAAGTGATTTTTTTGCGAACTATTGCAAAGGGTGGCTCAAGTAAAAGTTTCGGTTTGCACGTTGCTAAATTGTCGGGAATGCCCAAAGAAGTGCTTAAAACGGCAGATAATATACTTTCGTCTTTGGAAGAAAATCGTTCGGATACGTTACAATTAGGTATTGATGAAGCAGAAAATTTGCGAAAAAAGCGGTTAAAAGAGGAAAAAGATGCTCAAAAAACGGCAAAAAATGACTTTCAGACGAGCTTTATTCAACTTGAAGATCCAATTTTATTACAAATTAAAGAAGATTTATTAAGTATTGATATAGATAATCTTACACCTATTCAGGCATTGAATGAATTAAATAAAATAAAAAAAATACTAAAAAAAGTGTAAAAAAATTTGGTCAGTATTCAAAAAGGTTGTACTTTTGCAAAGTCAAATCAAGCGGGAATAGCTCAGTTGGTAGAGCGCAACCTTGCCAAGGTTGAGGTCGCGGGTCCGAGTCCCGTTTCCCGCTCTTTTTTTTGTATCAAATGGTAAAGTAGTTCTTTCAAAAGGCACGATAGAGAGTACAAGAGGAAATAAGGTTGCTCTGGTGGTGGAATTGGTAGACACGCGGGACTTAAAATCCCGTGAGCAATGCGCTCTTATGGGTTCAAGTCCCATCCGGAGT
>OMYR01000001.1 GCA_900315335.1 uncultured Bacteroidales bacterium | reverse complement strand
TTTGCGATAAGTTGAGGGTGAAGTTTGCGATAAGTTGAACCACAACTTTGCGATAAGTTGAATTGCGTTTTCAAGCGTTTTAGACGAGAGTCTCAACGTTTTGGACGAAAGTTGCAACGTTTCACACGAAAGTTTCAAAGTGCGGCTCGTAAATTTTAAGCCGTAAGTCCTATAAATCAAGCCTTTCCTTATTAATATGTCGCTTATGAAAATCATAATTAAATCAAAAATTTATTCTTGAAACTTCGGCATATAACTACGCTTGTGCAGAGGTATTTCTTGCAAGCGTCTTGTCAATTCTTTTGAGGGGTAAAAAGTGCATTTGACCCTTGTAATATTTTTTGTGCAAACGTCTTCGGGATTATCTTGTGCCTTTGCTTCCAATTTCAGACTTAGTGTGCCGAAATTTCCAAGATACACCTTTTGTCCTTGCATCAAGGCGTCCATTCCGATGTCGCTCCATTCGTCCAACGCCAACTGTACCTCAAAGCGTGATAAGGTGCTGCCGATTTCAATCTTGCGACTTAACGACTCAACGGTCGCAGGGCTTTTCTTCAACAACTTCGGAAAATATTTTGTTTCGACCTCGCCGGTTTTGAAATTGTTGATTTTCCTTGATTTTACGAAGTATTCCAATACCATAATTCAATTGTTTTTTAGTGAATGTTATGTTGATTGTTTTTGTTTTTCGGTTGCAAATTTCTGTTTATCGCTACGCAATTTTTGTTTTCCCTTTCCCAAGTTACAATAAAAAAGATATGCAGACGAACTCAAAAGAGTTCATCTGCATACATTATATATATAGTAGCAATTTTGGCTACCGAAGTTGTGTTTTCAAAATCAAATCTTAAAATTCCCCCCCCCCGTGTAGTTGTGAATGAGGAAGTTAGGTTATTGAAATTAGTATTTTTATTCAAATCCTTCATTGTTTTTGTTGTTTTAATTGCTTGCAAAATTACAAATGTTTTGTTAATTGACAAAAAATTAAGGAGAAAAAGTAAAAATTTAAGGTAAAAAATTTTGAGATTAATAGCAAGAGAGATAAGTCGGAGGATATGAGGCGAAAGAAAGACAGGATAATCAGAAAAGATAAGAGGGTAAGGGCGAAAGATAAGTGCGACAAATACGAATTGCAGGGCGGAAGAATGGTTTTTAAGGTGTTAATTCTGTTGAAAAACAAGGGAAAATGATTTTTTATTTGCACATCTCGAAAAATGTTTATAACTTTGCACAACTTTTTGAAGAGAAGTGATAAACAATTTGTTAAAAAATAAGAGATATTATGGATAAATTACTTTTATTGGGCGACGAAGCTATCGCCCAAGCCGCTATTGATGCCGGACTTTCGGGCGTGTTCGCCTATCCCGGCACTCCTTCTACGGAAATAACGGAATACATACAAGATTCAAAGCAGGCAAAAGAATTAGGTATAAGAAGCACTTGGTCTTGTAACGAGAAAACAGCAATGGAATCGGCAATAGGTATGTCTTATGCAGGCAAACGTGCTATGTTCTGTTGCAAACACGTGGGAATGAACGTTGCAGCCGACCCATTTATGAATTCGGCAATAACAGGCGCCAACGGAGGTTTGGTTTATATCGCAGCCGATGACCCTTCGATGCACTCCTCGCAAGACGAACAAGACTCTCGTCAATACGCAGACTTCGCTTTGATTCCTTGTTTGGAACCGTCCAATCAACAAGAGGCTTACGATATGGTTCATTATGCATTCGATATGTCGGAAAAATACCATACTCCTGTGATGATTAGAGTAACAACGCGTTTGGCTCACTCTCGTGCAGGCGTTGTCAGAAGAGAAAGCGTAAAAACTCAAAACGCTTTGACTCTTCCTGCCGACAAACGTCAGTATATATTGCTTCCCGTTAATGCAAAACGTCATTACAAAACTTTGATTGCAAAGCAGGCAGACCTTATGTGCGAAAGCGAAAATCATGGCTTTAATCGATTGATAGAAGGTACTGACAAAAAACTTGGTATTGTTGCTTGCGGTTTGTCATACAATTATCTTATGGAAAACTTCCCGGGCGGCAAATGTCCTTACAGCGTATTGAAAGTTTCTCAATACCCAATGCCTGAGAAATTATTACAGAAAATTTATGACGAAAGCGATGAATTGTTGGTTCTTGAAGAGGGACAGCCTATTTATGAAAGATTGATAAAAGGTTTGTTAAAGAACAATAAAGCAATTCACGGTCGTTTGGACGGAACAATACAAAGAGACGGCGAACTTTCACCTAACAGCGTGGCAAAAGCAGTGGGTATCGAAGTTGAAGGCGGATTTGAAATTCCTTCCGTTGTTGCACCGCGTCCTCCAAAACTTTGCGACGGTTGTCCTCACAGAGATTCTTATTTGGCATTAAACGAAGCAATGAAAGATTTCGGCGACAGCCGTGTGTTCTCGGATATAGGTTGTTACACTTTGGGTGCGTTACCTCCGTTCAACGCAATATATTCTACGGTTGATATGGGTGCATCTATCACAATGGCTAAGGGTGCTGCCGAAGCAGATTTGAAACCGACGGTTGCCGTAATCGGAGATTCTACATTTACTCACAGCGGTATGACAGGTTTGTTGGATTGTTGCGTAGATAATATCCCTGTAACGGTTCTTATCCTTGACAACGACATCACTGCAATGACGGGTTCTCAACGTTCTTCTGCAACGGGAAGAATTGAAAGCATCTGTGCCGGTATAGGAGTAGATCCTGCACATATTAGAGTGATAAGTCCTTTGGCTAAAAACCTTGAAGAAAATGTTAAAATCATCAAAGAGGAAATAGCATACAAAGGTGTCAGCGTTATAATCCCAAGAAGAGATTGTATCGTTTGGGCTAACAAGAAACGTAAAATGTTAAAGAAATAGGAGAGCAAGACAATGAAAATAGATATAATATTGTGCGGTGTAGGTGGCATGGGAGCATTATCAAGTGCAGCCATAATCTCAAAAGCAGCTTTGGAAATGGGTATGTATATGAAACAAGCGGAAACTCACGGTATGAGCCAGCGTGGTGGGGACGTTCAGTCTCACTTGCGTTTGAGCGACGAGCCTATTGCTTCCGATCTTATACCCGAAGGACAATGCGATTTGATTCTTTCTGTTGAACCTATGGAGGCTTTGCGTTATGTTAATTTCCTTAACAAAAAGAGCGGTTGGATTATTACGGATTCCAATCCTTTTGTAAATATTCCAAACTATCCTGATATGGCGGAAGTAGAAAAGGAAATAAACAAGATACCTAACCATATCTTCCACGACTTTACCAAGATTGCCAAAGAGATAGGCAACCCTAAGGGCGTTAATATGGTTGTTTTGGGTGCAGCGTCAAAGTATTTGAAAATAGATATAGAAAAATTGGAAGCAGCTGTTCGCAACAATTTCGCAAAGAAAGGCGAAGAAATCGTTGATGCAAATATCAAGGCTCTTCGTGCAGGAAGAGAAGTTGCAGACAAACAACTTTAATATTATAGTTAAAGCAATTCAAAATAAAACGACCGATTGTTCAATCGGTCGTTTTTGTTTTTATTTGTAAGATTCGACTACCAGTAATGATACCTTGACTTGTATTTTATTAAAATGAAAATTATCATAATCATAGCCAAAAACTCCGCGACAGAGACGGCGAACCAAATACTGTCCTTACCAAATAAGAAAGGTAAGACGAAAACAGACGAAGTTTCAAACACCAATGCTTTTGATGTGGCTATAAAGGCTGACACTGCACCATTATTTAACGCCGTAAAGAACGAAGAAGCATAACCATTGAAGCCTATAAGTATGTAGGCTAAGCCGTAAATCATAAAGGCTTTGCGTGTTAAATCAAAAAGTTCGGCATCGTAACCTACAAATATCTTTGTCAAAGGATAAGCCAAGAGTTCCAAACAAATAGTTAGCAATACGCCCATTGAGAGTATGACTTTTATGTTTTTAGAGAACACGTTTTTGAGTTCCTTGTGATTTTGCGAGCCGTAGTTGTAACTAACTATCGGGGCGACACCCATTGAATAACCTATGAAAATGGCGGCAAAAATAAATTGTACGTACATTATCGTTCCGAAAGCGGCGACACCGTTTTCTCCAAAGAATTTCATCAATTGGTAGTTGTAGCATATAGCAAGTATTGAAGAAGAGATGTTTGCGAAAAATTCACTTGCTCCGTTATACAATACTTTAATTAGTGCCCTGATGTTAAACTTCGCTTTGGTAATCTTTAATAACGATTTGTTGGGAAGTAGAAAATATATTAAAGGTATTAAACCGCCTACTACTTGTGATATTGCCGTTGCTATTGCTGCCCCGCTCAATCCCAAATGAAAGACAACTATTAATAAGTAATCCAATATAATGTTTAGTACGCCTGCGATTATTGTTACGATTAAAGCAAAGGTAGGTCGTTCGGCCGTGATGAGCATAGATTGAAACATATATTGTAAGGTGCAAAGAGGTAAGGCGAAAGAAATTATTCTTCCATATAATATGCACATATCAACCATTTCGCCTTTGGCACCAAGGAAAAAGACAACGTCTTTGATTGTTAAATTGCAGACGATTGTCAGTACAGCACCGATTATTAAACCGAAAATGACTAACATTGAGAAAATACTATTGGCTTTACGTCTGTCGCCTTCGCCGATAATTTTTGCAACCAACGCACTGCCGCCTGTTCCAAGCATAAAGCCCACAACTCCGAGTATCATCAAAAACGGCATAACTAAATTCACGGCAGCAAAAGGCGTCTTGCCCACGAAATTGGAAACGAATATGCCGTCAATAATGCTGTATATGGAAGAAAACACCATCATTATAATAGACGGAATGGTGAAACGTAGAAGTTTTCGATAAGTAAAATGGTCGGAAAGTTGAATTTTCTGTGTCATAAAAGTAAATATTCTGTTTTGCAAAGTTACAATAAAATCCGCAAAGTTTAATCAATATTACAGTTCTTCGTACTAAAAATATAAAATTTCGAGGAAATTTTGCCTGAAAAAGCCTTGAAAACGTCGTTTTTTCAAATAATAATGCAAGAAAATTGTAAAAAATATTCAAAATTATAAGTCTAAAAAACAAGTAGATAAGAATTATTTTTAATTTTTGTTGCAAAAAAATCGTAAAATTATTTTGTCGGTTTATAAACTTATTGTAATTTTGCAATCCGTTTCAGAGATGAAATATTTGAAACATAACGAAAAATATTTACAACAATGTACGCAGTATTAGAAATAGCAGGTCAGCAATTCAAGGTTCAGAAAGATCAAAAGATATTTGTGAATCGTCTTCACCAAGATGAGAACACTGATATTACTTTTGACACCGTAATGCTCAAAGCTGATGGCGACAATATTGAAGTTGGTGCGCCAAAGATAGCAGGAGCGAGCGTAGAAGCACATATCATCAAGCATATAAAAGGTGATAAAGTGTTAGTTTTTCACAAGAAGAGAAGAACAGGTTATCAGAAGATGAATGGTTCTCGTCCTTACTTGACACAGATTCAAATCAAGGACATAAAATAATTGATTGTTGAATTTTTAAAAGAAAGTATTGAGAAATGGCACATAAAAAAGGTGTTGGTAGTTCAAGTAACGGCCGTGAATCACAGAGTAAGAGATTAGGCGTTAAGATATTCGGCGGTCAGAAATGTATAGCAGGTAATATCATTGTACGTCAAAGAGGAACTGTTCATAATGCAGGCGAGAATGTAGGAATGGGAAAAGATCATACTTTGTTTGCTTTGAAAGACGGAGTAGTTGAGTTTAAGAGAGGAAAGTTTGATCGTTCATACGTTTCTGTAAGAACAGAGGCTTAACGAGAAAAAAAATAAGCAGAAATAGAATTGAGTTTTTATTCTGCTGCATATCTTACGAAATTGATAATATCAAGGAAACCGATCCAACGCTTAGTCGCGAGATTAAGATATAGATATTATTAATGCGAAGTAGTAAGAGAGAAGATCATTGACAAGACAGAGACATACGAAAGCGAGAGCACGAGGATAGAGAAGTTAGATAAGAGTACATAGGGGGATGCCTAATGGCTTTCAGAGGCGAGGAAGGACGTAACAAGTTGCGATAAGCCACGGGGATTGGCAAATACGAAGTGATCCGTGGATTTCCGAATGGGGGAACCCACCAAGTTGAAGACTTGGTACCATAAATATGGGGCGAACGCAGTGAACTGAAACATCTAAGTAGCTGCAGGAAGAGAAATCAAAAGAGATTGCGTAAGTAGTGGTGAGCGAAAGCGCAAGAGCCTAAACCAACGATGTTGCGGCATTGTTGGGGTTATAGGACTTCGACATAGAGAAGTACGATATAGTAGAACAGTTTGGGAAAGCTGACCGAAGAAGGTGAAAGTCCTGTATATTAAATATTGTATGATCTTAGGAGTATCCTGAGTAGGGCGGGACCGGAGGAATCCTGTCTGAATTAACCAGCACCATCTGGTAAGGCTAAATACTACTGAAAGACCGATAGTGGACGAGTACTGTGAAGGAAAGGTGAAAAGAACCGTGAATAACGGAGTGAAAGAGAATCTGAAACCATGTACTTACAAGCGGTCGGAGCGACGCAAGGTTGTGACGGCGTGCCTATTGAATAATGAGCCTACGAGTTACTGTTACTGGCGAGATTAAGGTGTTAAGCATTGGAGTCGGAGCGAAAGCGAGTCTGAAGAGGGCGTGATAGTCAGTAGGAGTAGACGCGAAACTTAGTGATCTACCTTTGAGCAGGTTGAAGTTCCGGTAACGCGGAATGGAGGACCGAACTAGTAACCGTTGAAAAGGTTTTGGATGACTTGAAGGTAGGAGTGAAAGGCCAATCAAACTGAGAGATAGCTCGTACTCCCCGAAAAGCTTTTAGGAGCTACCTGGATTATAGTTTACAGAGGTAGAGCTACTGATAGGATGCGGGGGTGTCAAAGCCTGCCAATTCCTGACAAACTGCGAATACTGTAAAGGAGAGATCTGGAGAAAGGCTGCGGGCGCTAACATCCGTAGCCGAGAGGGGAATAACCCAGACCATCAGCTAAGGTCCCGGAATATATGCTAAGTTGGATTAACGAGGTCGGTCTGCAGAGACAGCCAGGATGTTGGCTTGGAAGCAGCCATTCATTCAAAGAGTGCGTAACAGCTCACTGGTCGAGGGGACTGGCATGGATGATAAACGGGCATAAAGCATATTACCGAAGCTATGGAATGAGATAATCATTGGTAGGGGAGCATTCTACGTTGAAGAAGCATATTCGTGAGGGTGTGTGGAGATAAGTAGAAAAGCAAATGTAGGCATAAGTAACGATAATGCGGGTGAGAAACCTGCACACCGGAAGACCAAGGTTTCCTGATCAACGATAATCGGATCAGGGTTAGTCTGGGCCTAAGGTTAAGCTGAAAGGCGAGATTGATGGATAATCGGTTAATATTCCGATACTGTCTTATAATGCGATGGAGTGACGATATGGTAAGTCCTTGCGTACTGACGGAATAGTACGTTAAAGATAGATGTTGGTTAGCAGGCAAATCCACTAACGTAATACAAATATTGATAGTACCTTAATCCTTAGGGAGAGAGGAGAATAGGATGGAGAGATATCCGAGAAAAACTTCTAAGCATCAGTTGTAAGACACCAGTACCGTAAACCGACACAGGTGGTCGAGGAGAGAATCCAAAGGTGCTCGAGTGAGTCGTGGCTAAGGAACTAGGCAAAATAGTCCTGTAACTTCGGGAGAAAGGACCCCTAC
>OMYR01000060.1 GCA_900315335.1 uncultured Bacteroidales bacterium | reverse complement strand
GTTTGTGGTTATTCAAATATACAATTTGTTCGGCAGTTTTCTCCGTTTTAGACACAATCACTCGAAATGTCGGATGAACCATTTTTTTGTTGCAACAACATATTGTTTGTAGCGATATGAATTTGCTGAAAAACCATAAAAATGTTTTCAAATCACTAAGCAATTTTATTACAATATTTTTATTATTTTTATCGATACTTATAAATGAATGCGTTTCGCATAAAACACACCCATATTGCAAAACAAAAAAAATATTATCTCGTACTAAAAAATTAGTGTTTAAAACTAAAAAATTAATATTAAACATTAGTAAATTAGTCTTAAACACTAATAAATTTTTTTCACTGACTATTTTTACAAAGTCAGATTTGCGAATTTTGAAAATATTATTACGAATTTTGAAGTAGGTTTTTGAAAAATTGAAATATGACTTACAAATTTTGAAATAAGATATACGGATTTTGCGACTATACTTATAAAATACGTCAAGACAAAACACTGTTTGTTTAATCAAAAAACACAATATTTTTTTTGAATAAACGAAAAAATATTTACTAACCTATAAGCAACACAAAAGACTCACCATATTTTGCAATGATGAGTTCTTTTGTTTATTTATAGAGATTTTCACCTCTTTGCTATCAACGAAATTTTGCAACACTTTCCCTGTTGCCACATAAGTATTGGCAACAAACTTGCAACACCTCGCTTTGACATATTCGCTATTAACGATTTACTTGGAATTTCGTAACACCGTTTTTGATGAAATCAACTATCTGACGAGCAGCAGCCAAACCTGCATTCAAGTTAGCTTCCTTTGTTTGAGCACCCATTTTTTTAGGAGTTGAGAAGTAACGAGGAGCAAATTTCTTCAATTCTTCGTCATTAGTTGCTGCGATGTCAGTAATATATTTGAAATCTTCTCTTTCAGCCAACAATTTAGCCATATCAGCCTCATTGATAACTTCTTTTCTTGCAGTATTTACCAAGCAAGCACCTTTTGGCATCTTAGAAAGCAACTCATAGTTGATAGAGTTCTTTGTCTGTTCAGTTGCAGGCACATGCAAAGAAACATAATCACAAGAAGAATACAAATCATTAACATCTTTTGCAACCTTAACGCCGTCTGCTTCTATCTTTTCAGCTGGAATGAATGGGTCTAATGCCATAACTTCCATACCCATAGCCTTTGCTTTTTCGCCAACCAAACGACCTACATTACCATAAGCATGGATACCGATTCTCTTACCTTTCAACTCAGTTCCTGCAACAGGTGTGAAGTTTGTACGAGCCATGAAAACCATAAATCCAATAGCCAACTCAGCAACAGCATTTGAATTCTGTCCCGGAGTATTCATTGCCACGATTTTTCTTGCAGTGCATGCTTCCAAATCCAAATTGTCAAAACCTGCACCTGCACGAACAACGATTTTCAAGTTCTTTGCGTGGTCAATAACCTCTTTTGTTACTTTGTCAGAACGAACTATCAAAGCATCTACATCTTCTACTGCTTTGTAAAGGTCATTAACGTCTGTATATTTCTCTAATAATGCAAGTTCAAAACCTGCTTTTTCAACTATTTCTCTTATTCCATCAACGGCTGCCTTAGCAAAAGGTTTTTCCGTTGCAACTAAAACTTTTGTCATTTCTTATAAAACTTTTAATATGTTTATAAATATATTATGTGCAATGCTCCAAGCAATAACACCCCGAACGTTGCACATAATATTTTATGAAAAATTAAGCGTTCTTAGCTTCAAATTCTTTCATGCAATCAACAAGAGCTTGAACATCTTCAAGTTTGCAAGCATTGTACAAAGAAGCACGGAAACCACCTACGCTACGGTGTCCTTTAATACCAATCATACCGTTAGCCTTTGCAAATTCCATAAATTCTTTCTCTTTGTCTTCGTAACCTTTTGCCATAACGAAGCAAACATTCATCAAAGAACGGTCTTCTTTCTCAACAGTACCTACGAACATTTTATTTCTGTCAATTTCGTTGTAAAGAAGGTCAGCTTTTTGTTGATTTATCTTCTGAATCCATTCAACGCCACCATTAGCCTTTAACCATTTCAAAGTCTCGTGCATAACGAAGATAGAGATTACAGGAGGTGTATTGAACATAGATTCTTTATCGATATGTGTTCTATAATCTACCATTGTAGGAAGAACAGGCAAGTTTTTACGATCTTTAATCTTTCCTAAAACATCTTCTCTAACGATAACGAAAGTAACGCCGGCAGGACCAACATTCTTTTGTGCGCCACCATAGATAAGAGCGTATTTAGTAACATCGACAGGTCTTGACATAATATCAGAACTCATATCGGCAACCAAATTGATAGGGCAATCCATATCATATTTGATTTCAGTTCCGTATATTGTGTTGTTTGTAGTGATATGGAAATAATCAGCATCCGTAGGAATAGTATATCCCTTAGGTATGTAGTTGTAATTCTTATCCTCAGAAGAAGCAACAACTACTGTTTCACCGAACAATTCAGCTTCTTTTGCTGCTTTTTTAGCCCAAACACCAGTTTTCAAATAAGCAGCTTTTTTGTTCAATAGGTTTGCAGGAACAGTGAAGAACTGTGTTGAAGCACCACCACCCAAGAAAAGGATTTTGTAGTTCTCAGGTATGTTCAAAAGGTCTCTCCACAATTGAACAGTTTCTTCCATTATTCTCTCCCAACCAGGAGTACGGTGAGAAATTTCCAATAAACCAACACCTGTGTTGTCGAAATCCAAGATAGCTTGTCTTGCAGCTTCTGTGGCTTCTTTTGGTAAAACGCAAGGACCTGCGTTAAAGATATGTACTTTTGCCATTTTTGCTTTAATTTTAAATGTTATTTTACTAATTTAGCATAAGGAAAAACGCTTTCGTGCTTTCGTCTCTTCCCTTTCGTTTGCAAATTTATTACTTTTTTTTAATATGCGGTTCAAAAAACACGAAAATTTTACATTTATCTACATATTTTGTGTGTTATGCTTTGAAAATAATTTGATTTTCTCAAAAAACAATCTCTTTATCCTCTATTAAAATTCTTTACCCTGTTTTCAGTAAATTAGTGTCCCACACTATTTCATTAGTGTTTAACACTAATTTACTAATCAGCGACACTAATTTTGTAAAAACATATAATAATAAATTATTTATTTGATTTTTTCAAATTACACTCCTTACAAAGCATTTGACAGTTGTCTTGCGTCGTTCTTCCACCCTTTGACCATGCCACAATATGGTCGGCTTCCATTTGTGAAATATCAAAATATTCTCCACATATAGGACAAACTCCTAATTGCTTTTCATAAACACTGCGTTTAGTATTATCGTCAAATGTACGAATATTCAAATTTTTTTCTTTATGGTCAAAAACGTATTGATAAATACCTTTTTTATTTGTAACATCGCTATCACTCATCAAACGATTGATGTCTTTTTCCAATTTCGCAGTATCAAAAAACTCCGTATGATAATTGTTGTACAAATCGCCCCAATTAACACCTTTCATCTCCTTGCGATATTTTACAAAAGTGCTATCAATCCATTCTATCACACTTTTGAAATACAACCACAGCTGATTAGCGTTTTGGTCGTGCTGATGCTGTGCCATATACTGCTCAATAGAAGTGTCCGTTATCCAACCGATTGCCGTTTGTAAATAATCTTGACGAATGCAAGTGCCAAGCAAATAACGATTTGCAATCCTATAAGCAGCGCAACCCGTTTTAGAAAAATAACGCTTGGCATCCGTTACCCAACTGCCGGCATAAACTGCATTTCTCAACTCTTGCTCCGTTAGTTGTTCGCCTGCAATATTAATTGTTTTGAACCACTGCAATTTCTCTCTATCCGTACCGCTACAAATATAAATCATTAATTCATAGTCAAGGATTTTGTCTTGTTCTTCTTTGGTAAGATTATTAAAATAAAACAAATCATGGGAAAAATCACCATTAACATACTGACAAATACTTATTGTACGTTGTTGCCCGTCAATAATCTCATAAGGTATTGCATCATTGTCCTCACGTTTTGCCCAATACATAACGTTTAATGGAAAACCTTGTTTTACGGTAGTAATCACCGCCTCACGCTGTTTGTCTTTGTAAATAAATTCTCTTTGATACGGCGGACGTATATCCAATTTGCCACCATATCCTACAATTCCATTTTCCCCACCGTCTTGATAACCGTCAATATATCCGTCAGTTAGTTCACGGATTGTTATTTTTTGTAATTCTATTTTCATAGTTTATTATTGTTTTTTATTATCTCTTTTTAATTAATATTCTTGTATAAATTGCTTTTCCCTTAACAAGGGGACAAGTTATTATGGCGCAGGTGAAAAATTCCGTGGCGTTTACAACTCGGCTAACCAAAAGAGGTTCATCCGACATTTCGAGTGATTGTGTCTAAAACGGAGAAAACTGCCGAACAAATTGTATATTTGAATAACCACAAACAAATGT
>OMYR01000032.1 GCA_900315335.1 uncultured Bacteroidales bacterium | reverse complement strand
TCAAAAGTGTCGAGTTTATCCAACAATTCCCGCTCCTGCTTTGTAGTATTCTTAGGCACCCAAACATCAACGCGAACCAACAAGTCGCCACGTGTGTATGGATTTTGAAATTCCGGAAGCCCCTTGCCTTTCAATCTGTATATCTTGCCGCTCGGCATACCTTGTTCAATCTTAAACTTGACTTTACCCGTCAGTGTCGGCACTTCGATAGTCGTTCCTTGCACTGCCTGAGGAAAAGTTACGTATGTCTGCAAACAAATATCGTTGCCGTTACGCTCAAAGACGCTATGAGGAATTTCTTCTATCGATACAATCAAATCGCCAGCCACACCATTGCGCGCTCCTGCGTTACCCTTGCCCGAAAAAGACAGTTGCATACCGTCTTGAACGCCTGCGGGAATGTTTATCGTTATTATATCCTCGCCTTTTACGATGCCGTCGCCATGACAATCGGGACATTTGTCTTTGATTACCTTACCCTCGCCACCACATGTCGGACAGACACTCTGCGTTTGCATTTGACCAAGAATTGTTCTCTGCGTTTGGATAATTACACCAGAACCGTGGCATTGAGGACAAGTGTCCATACCGCTGCCGGCTCTTGCTCCGCTGCCGTTACATGTCTTGCAAGGAACGTATTTGGAGACTTTGATTTTCTTTTCTACGCCTTTTTCAATATCTTCCAAAGTAAGTTTTAGGCGAATACGCAAGTTAGAACCTTTATTTACACGACGGGAAGAACGTCTTGAACCACCGCCGCTTGAAAAGCCGCCGAAGTCAAATCCCGAAAAGCCGCCGCCACGACCGCCGAATAAGTCGCCGAACATAGAGAATATGTCGTTCATATCCATTCCTGCGCCTGAGAAACCGCCGTCTGAGCCTAAGCCCGCTTCACCAAACTGGTCGTATCTTGCACGCTTGTCCTTATCACTCAAAACGCTGTATGCTTCTGCCGCTTCTTTGAACTTCTCTTCCGCTTCTTTGTCTCCGGGGTTACGATCGGGGTGATATTTCAACGCTAATTTCCTATACGCTTTCTTCAATTCGTCATCACTCGCCGTCTTGCTCACACCTAAGACCTCATAATAATCTCGTTTTGCCATATCTTTGTGTTTTTTTTATTCTTTTTATCAAATCACGAACAACAAACCTTTGGTGCGTAAAAACGCAACTGCCCATATTTTATGCGTTACCTTAGTTCGCAACCACTACTTTGGAGTAGCGGATAACTTTTTCGTTTAGGTAATAGCCTTTTGTCGTCTCGTCGATAACCTTACCTTTCATCTCTTCGCTCGGTGCAGGGATTTGGGCTATTGCTTCGTGTAGGTTTTCATCAAAAACTTGGTCTTTGGCGTTGATAGGTTTCAAGCCCTCACGCTCCAATGTAGTATAAAACTTCTTATATATAAGAGTTATGCCCTCCAAAGTCTGCTTGGTCTGTTCGTCCTCGCTTTTTGCCATTGACTGTAAAGCCCTATCGAAATCATCTAACACAGGCAACAATTCTTTTATAAGCCTTTCGCCTGCATTTGATATTAATTCCAATTTCTCTTTTGAAGTACGCTTTCTGAAATTCTCAAACTCCGAATACAAACGCAAATACTTGTCGTTCATTTCTTGCAACTTCTCGCCCATAGATTCGACTTTATCGGTTTCAGACTTCTTGGAATCAGTTTTTTTGTCGTCTTTGGAATCTTTTTTTGTCTTATCCTTAGATTTGTTTGTCTCTTCGGTATTATTGTTTTGTTGATTTTCAGCCTTAGACTGTTGATTCTCGTTCTTGTCGAGGTTCTCTGAATTTATGTTCTTTTCTTTCATTTTCTTTAATATTTTCAAATCGAATTTGGACATAGTCAATTAATATTCCTTTTTTCAGTGTTATGCCAATATGACAGAAGCAACAAAATAGGTTTAGTTCTGTCTGTGAATAAATATATCCTCCTTAGTTTTCGGACGGTCGTTTTCAAGGTATATAAATCCCTTCAACTGTTTTTCCTCTTGCGAAATGTTGTTGTAATTGTCCATAAAAAACTCCGCATCCGTAACCGCAGACATTTTTTTCAACTCGCCCTTTTCAAAATATAGGTGCAGCAGTTTGCTTAGTCCGATATTAACACCCGTAAGTTCCTTTGTTTTTTTCTTTTTATTCTCGTCCCAAAGGTAATAGATGCTTCGGGTGTTGCCGTCTATCTCTGCGTAATAAATTTTGTTGTTATTGAAATAACCGACCAAGTTTTTACCGCTCACTTGATTGAAAAACTCAGATGTTGTTGTGTCTGAATTTTGAACGATAAATGTATTTGGCCGCATGAATAGTGTATTTATTTTTTTTTCGTCAGTGATTAAAATAATAGTGTCTGAGGTCATCTGAGAGTTTTCCGCCCAAAGCACCGGGCGATTAAGCATCGTCATTGAAGAATCACTCCTATTGTAGTGGGCAAACTCACACGCTCCCTGCATATCATCACGATAAAACTTGCAATGATTAAAGGCGAAAAGTTCTTTAACCTCGAAACTCGTGTCCATAACAATACTCAACGTGTCGCTATGAAAGTGCAAAGTGTCCTCTTTATCAACTTGCCGAACCAATAAATTGGCTGTTACAATTGCCGTTGATACTGTGTCGATTGTTGTCAAGACTATACTGTCGCAATTAAGAAAGATGTTTTCGCTTGTATCTTCGACATATATATTATTGTATGCGTAACCGTTTTTCTCTTTTTTGTCATAGAATATTGTATCGCCGGTAAAGAATTGCGTTTTGGTGTAAATCAAAGGACGGGTATTTGAAAAAACTGTTTCTTTATCAGAATTGTATTCTCCAAATGCCGTCAAGACTATCGTGCTATCAACATGAGTTGTATCATCATAAACGATAAGCAAAGCCGTATCGCCATAGAATTGACTCAGTTTCGTTTTGGAATTATAAAACAAAGAATCGGCATCAAGGTAAGCATCTTTGGAACGTAATTTAACCGAATAATAAAAACTAAACTCTTCGGTGTCTATAAAATAAACACCCTCCTTACTTCTCAAAGTATCCTTATCATTAAATATTGTTGCCGAAGAATAGTAACTTACCGTATTGACATTCCTATCAAGAACAAGATAATCGGTAAGCAAAGTAATATCGTTATCTTTCAGAGTTACTAAATTGCCATTAAGTTCGCCAATCTTGGTTTCGCCATCGTAATGTAAAAAGTCTCCAAAAAGGGTAAGAGAATCGCCTTGCTCCATTTTGATATTGCCGTAAGCATCAAAGAAATTATCTTTCTGATTAAATATAGCGCTGTCGCAATACATCGTCATATCTTTATGATTGAACACAACATTATTTGTCAAAACAATATCATTCGGATTTTCGGGATAAATCCTACCGAAATCCGAACGATATTCTATCTGATTTTGACAAAAAACTGTTATCGAAACAAAGGATAACAAAACTAAAAGCAACCCTTTGGCTTTATTCATACGAATTAATCTTCCTCTGCATACTCATCATCACTGCCAGCCAAACCTTGATACTTAAAAGATTTGTCATAAGTCAGTTTGATAGTCTTTTTATCTTTTTTGCCTTTTATTTTCTCTGTTAGTTCAATATAATAATATGTATCAAGTTTCTTATCGGTTACGGATTTCTTATATTTCATATCGTAATCAACCTTTTGAAACTTCTCTATCTTTGCCTTAGGATAACGTATCTGCAAGTCCTTTGTAATTAAACGTGGATAGCGTGCTTTTTCAATATTGGTTGTAGTTGAAATAAACGTACCTTCTTTTGAAATCAACACCTCTGCATCGGTACCACGCTTATCATAAACCGCTCTGTAATTTCCGTTTTCTTCTGTCCATGATTTAGCTTCTGCACGAGGAAACTTCTTCTTAAATGCTTTTGTAACGTCTTCCGGAATCTTTGGAGTGTCTAATTCCTCTTGTGCAGACAATTTAACCTCTTTACTACTCTTGTCTTTGGCTTTCTCTTTTTCAATATTAACTTGCACACCCTCGCCATTTATACCTTCTCTTTCTGCCATTTTCTTTTGACGATATTCTATGGCTTCTGGATTTAGTCTCTCTATATAGTCTTTTTTAACGAAATTAGGGTCAGGTGCATTGGTTTTTGTCAGACGTCCGCGAGGGTCAAATATCATCTCGTACTCAGTTTGGCCAACACCTTTCATTGATATTATCAAACGATAATAATTGTCTCCACTGACATCTTCTATATACTGAGATTTTTTAATGCGATAACCCGGATAATTTTTTATAAAATAATCATCAACCAAGGTTGGCAATTCATCGTCTTTAATATCAAAGATTGTGTATTGCCAATTTCCCGTTGCAGTAAAGAAAACTTTTCCGGTATTGTTGTCTATATTAATCTGAGCAACGTATTGTCCTGTCTCAAAATACCAATATTCAAGTTTATAATCGGTATAAGTGTTCTCCAAGCCCATACGTACCTCTTGCGGAACTTCACTCTTGCGTAGTTTCTGCTGAGCATTAACGCTAAATGCAACAGCAAAAAACATTATCGTCAAAAACAAGCGTTTCATATTGTGTATATTAATTGTTTCTTATTATTGTATCCTCTCTATCGGGAGAAACTGACACCATAGTTACAGGTATTCCCGTCATTTGTTCTATGGACGCAACGTAATTCTGTGTTTGTGTAGGCAAATTCTTAAAGTCTTTAATCTTAGTTATGCTTTGCATCCAACCGTCAAATTCTTTAAAGACAGGATTTATTTTTTCCTCCAAATTATACGGCAATTTCTCGGTTTTTGTTCCATTCATCTCATATTGAGTACATATCTTGACTGTCGGGAAATTATCCATAACATCAATTTTCATAAGCATCAAGTCTGTAACACCATTTATCATACAAGCATATTTCAACGCAGGCATATCCAACCAACCACAACGACGCTTTCTTCCGGTAACAGAACCAAACTCATGGCCTTGCTCACATAATTTGTCTCCCGTTTCTTCAAACAATTCCGTTGGGAATGGTCCCTGTCCTACCCTTGTACAATATGCTTTTATAATACCATAAACTCTGCCTATGTTTTGAGGAGCTACGCCCAAGCCCGAGCAAACTCCTGCCGTAACCGTTGAAGAAGAAGTAACAAAAGGATATGAACCAAAATCAACATCTAACATCGTTCCTTGCGCTCCTTCCGCTAAAATCTTCTTGCCTTGTTTTAACTGTTCATTGATATAATATTCCGTATCTATTACGGTAAGTTTCTTTAATTTCTCAACTGCATCAAACCATAGTTTCTCATATTCTTCAAGTGTCTTATCCTCTATCTTAAACTCTTCAACACTATAACCCAATGCTTTTATATTACGAATATGCAATTGTTTTAATTTATTGTACTTATCTGTAAAATCAGCAGCGAACAAATCGTTTATCCTTAAACCTGTTCTTGCAATTTTATCAGTATATGCAGGTCCGATACCTTTCAATGTAGAACCTATCTTTCTATCTCCCTTAGATTTTTCATTTGCTGCATCAGTCAAACGATGTGTTGGCAATATCAAATGTGCTTTCTTTGAAATAAGCAGATTTTCGGCAGGTGTAAAACCTTTATCCTCCAAATCCTTTATTTCCTGCATAAAAATGTTTGGTTCAATCAAAACGCCATTACCGATAACATTCATCTTATCCTTATGACAAATCCCCGAAGGTATGGTTCTCAATACATGCTTAAAACCATTAAATTCAAGAGTATGTCCAGCATTCGGCCCGCCATTGAATCTTGCTATAATATCATATTGAGGTGTAAGATAATCTACCACTTTTCCTTTACCCTCATCACCCCATTGAAGGCCTAATAATACATCTATGTTATTCATCTTGTAGTGTCGTTTTTATTTGATACGCAAAAGTACAATAAAATTTTCAATTATTAAACAAAAGGAATGAAAAAACGTATCTCCAACACATTTTTTCATTCCTTTCCTTTCAATTATTTTTCTGGTAAAGGTTGAAAACCTTCTCCCAAAGTTTCTGTATTACTGATAATTGTTATAAAACAATTCGGATCAAGTTTCTTAGCTGCAAATTTTATTACATTATATTCTTTCTTATTCACTGTTGTGTAAATCATATTTCTTTCAACATTGTGATATAAGCCTTTTCCTGTAAATATCGTGCCACTGCGCTCCAATTCTTTAAGGATTAAATCTCTCATACCCTCTACATTATCCGTTATGATGAGCAATGTCTGATATTTATTGACAGTTACAATCTTGTTTATCACAATACCTTCCAAATATATGAATATAATCGAGAATATAGGAATACGTATATCTCCACCGATTGCAAATGAAGTCAAAGCGATAATGGAATCAACAATGATAACCATCGTTCCCAAAGGAATATGGGCATATTTATGTATAATCATCGATATAATATCACTTCCGCCGGAAGTTGCTCCCGTGTAGAATATGATTGATATGGAAACGCCATAAACCAAACCTCCGACAACGGTATTTAATATATAATCAGGTTTGAAATATTCAATTATTCCGCCGCCCAATGCTCTTACCGGCAAATACATTTCCTGTACTTGTTTGCCTAATGTAGCGAAAACCTCCGGTGTTATATATTCTCCCGAATGAATTAAAGGAATATAACCAAATGTTGCTATATATCCATAACTTTCAATTGCCCATGTGAATAGCCATGTAAATAATATGGATAACAATGTTTTGATACCAAAGTTACTGCCCAAGAATATCAATCCTATGATAAACAAAGGCAAATCCATAAAAATCACATTTTTCATCGGCCAATCCCACAAATTGTTGAATACCGACATCAAGCCATACACTCCTCCCGGTGCAAGTCCGTAAGGAACAACAAATAGAAAGTCTGCCAAAGCAAACATACAACTACCTATAAGTACCATTGAATAGGATATTGCTCCTTTTTTCGTAAATGGACTCTCCGCATCTGCAACAAACTGTTTGCACCAATCTTTAACCTTTTCTATAAAACTCTTTTCTGTACTCATATTAATTAAACTATTTATTTTTTTGAATTTGCAAAATTACGAAAATTTTCCTCCACAAAACATAGTTTTTAATCGCAAAAGGCAAAAAACTAAATTTTTCATTATTTTTACTTCATTAACTATGTAATAATCATAATGAATCTGTAAAACTTATTTTGAATAAAATATTTAGTGAAATCATTTTACTAATGTTTAACACTATTTCACTAATGTTTAACACTAATTTTTTAATTAGAGACACTAAAAAGAGCATCAAAGGTATTAAAATCTTTGATGCTCTTGAATGGATTTTTATTGCTCTTTTACTTCTGCAAATGATAATCAACCAATGCTTCCAAAGGGGCTTTGATTACTTTATTGACCGACATATCATATTTTTTGGCAACGTCCTTGAATACTTCTTGGGCATAATAACCGACAGAACCCACAACGTTTATCGGTTCTTTGTTATAATCTGTATATTGAGTTACCTGCATCTTAAAGAAATTATCAAAGGCTTCGGCAATAAGCCCATAACAATAAGGGTGCAATTGTCTTGTTATGGCAAACTTAGCAAAAGATGCCAAATAATAATTAGGGACTTCACCTTTATACAAACGGTTCAAAAAGTCAGCCTCTTCGCCGGGATATTCTTGCTTAAACTCATTATGCAAGTCTGACGGAAATTGACCACGAAGATAATTCCTAAGCACCAATTTACCTATGTTTGTGCCGGCACCCTCATCGCATAAAACATAACCTAATGACGGCAAATTTTCCGTAATATTCTCTCCATCGTAAAGACAAGAGTTTGAACCCGTGCCTAATATCGCTGCAACACCTGAATGATGCCCGCAAGTAGCACGAGCCGCCCCAAGCAAATCGTCCTCAATATGTATTTCGGTATTTGGTAAATATATTTTGAAGACATCTACCATCTCCGTCTTTTTCTGTATGGTTGAACAACCACTACCATAAAAATACATTTCCTTTATGTCTCTTGTAGGCAAATTAGACACAACATTGGCTTCTATCTCTGCCAATAAATTTTCTCTTGTAATGTTGTATGGGTTCATTCCTTTGGATTGGAAATCTATGCGTTTACCTTTCGCATCAATATAACACCAATCAACCTTTGTCGAACCGCTGTCTGCTAAAAGTATCACGATATTTTTCTAATAAAATAAAAAATCCTCGCCTATACAAGCGAGGATTATATAAACACTATTATCTTTTTACAAATTTAGTTGTAACGATTTCGTTTTCCACAACGACAGTCATATAATATACACCCTTATTCAAAGAAGATATATTTACGTTGTTGTTTGCTACATCACTCAAAACAATTTGTCCCAAAGCATTGTAAATTTCAACTTTATCCACTTGTTTTGTGGAATTAATATTTACCATTTCGCTTGCAGGGTTAGGATAAATACTTACGGAAATATTTTCACTTTGAGTATTTAACAAAGAACTATAACCCTTGTCGCCTGCTTTGATAGGAGTGTTCGGAGTGGATTGATAAGCATAACCGTTCAATGTTACCGTTGCACCATTAGAGTTTTCAACAATATCTATCTGTGCCCAGCCATAATGAATATTAGCACCGGTTCCCTTAAACTTAAATCCTACATATGGCTTACCATAAGATATAACATCGGCATAATTAAATTCTCCCGGAAGACATAATATATCAAAAGCGACAGTATTTCCATTGTCATCATATCCCCAGAAATTGGAATTTGAACCTATTTCAGTTCCCTCCATTAAAGCATTTACATTTGCATTGTAGTCAGTAGGAGTTGCAACAACAGCACTACCCGGCTCAAAGCATGCAAAATAAACATATTCACCCTCTGCCGAATAATTTTGAATCATAAACACCTCCTTGCCAAGCAAGTTAAGTGCATATTCACTTGTAACGTTTATAGGATTATCGGTTAAATCCGTATAAACAATTTGAGAATTTGCCATATTGATAGCAAATAATCCCATGATTAAGGTTAGAAAAATTTTCTTCATAATTAAAAACGTTTTTAAGTGTTAATACTACATAAATTTGATATAAAAGGGTCTTGGCGTATAGTATATACACCAAGACCACACGTTATTTTATTAAATAAATTTCAATTCTCTTAATGCTTCTTCTATCTTTTGGAAAGTCATCTCCATATCGTTGTCCAAACCAACAGAATAACGAACCAAACCTTCACTCATACCCATTTTCTTTTGAACGTCCTCAGGAACTTCACTTGAAGTAGATTTGCCCGAGCAAGAGAACAATGTACGGAAGAAGCCCAATGAAACAGCCAAATATCCTACGCCTTTTTCCTGCATTTTTTCCATGAAAGCGTTTGCTCTTTCAGCAGTGCCAAGGTCTATTGCTATCATACCACCAAAACCAAATTGTTCATTGTATTGCTCAACCATTAATTTATGGTCTATATGTTCTTCCAAGCCCGGATAATTTGCTTTTATACCTATTGAGTTGAAACGTTTTGCAAGATACATAGCGTTTTCAGAGTGTTTCTTCATACGGATATGTAAATCATACAAATTCTTCAATATTGATGTCGAACGGAAAGAATCCAAAACAGGACCCAACAACATTGCTGTTCCGTTATTAACATCAATCAAACTATTGATAAAGTCTGCATCGCCACAGATAGCACCTGCAACGCAGTCGTTCTTACCATTGATATATTTAGTCATTGAATAAACAACGATATGAGCACCTAATCTGTATGGAGAAAATACCATTGGAGTGAATGTGTTATCAACCACCAATTTTGCTCCGCAGCCGTCTGCGATTTTTCTTAACTCACCAACGTTAGATATTCTCAACAATGGATTTGACATTGTCTCAGTATAGATAACTTTTGTGTTAGGTCTGCAAGCAGCCTTTACTTCTTCCAAATTTGTTGTATCCACAAAAGTAACCTCAACTCCGTATTTAACGATGTAGTTTTTCAAGAATGCAAACGTTCCACCATAAACAGTCATTGATGCAACGATATGATCACCTGCTTTTGCCAATTCCATCAAAGTACAAGTGATTGCAGCCATACCGGAACCTGTTACCCAAGCAGCTTGTGTTCCTTCCATTGCAGCCAAAGCCTTGCACAAAGACATATTGCTTGGATTCCAATGACGAGAATATAGATAATATCCTTCGGTCTCGCCGTGGAATGTATCAGTCATTGTTTGTCCTTTTGGAAAACAAAATGTTGCAGAATCATTAACATTTGGATTTACTCCTCTTTCCGGTGAAATATCCGCAACGCTGTTGATAGCCATTGCAGGATCAAATTTTTCTCTTGCCATTTCTTTTGTTATTTTATGTTTTTATATTTTAATTATTCTTTTTTCATTGTTTTAAGAACTACTCTCAAATATTTTCAGCGTAAAATCACTTCTGAATTTATCAATACCACTTATCGCAAAATTAGTGTTAAACATCAACAAAATAGTGTTAAACATTAATAAATTAGTTAGTGATATTATTTTTGCCTGAATATTTGTCGTCTTTTCAAGTAATTCCAAAACTATTTTAGCAGTTCATAGCACCGCAAACGTGAATAACCTGACCACTTACGTATGAAGATAAATCACAACCTAAGAAGACTGCAACTTTGGCAACTTCCTCCGGCTGTCCGCCTCTTCTCAAAGGTATTTTTTCTTCCCAAGCCTTACGAGCATCTTCTGGTATTTGTGCCGTCATATCGGTGATGATAAATCCCGGAGCAATGGCATTGGAACGAATGTTTCTTGAACCAAGTTCCTTTGCAATTGATTTGGTAAAACCAATAATACCAGCCTTAGATGCAGAATAGTTTGCCTGTCCTGCATTACCCGAAACTCCGACAACGCTTGACATATTGATGATAGAACCGGACTTTTGCTTCAACATATATCTTTGAACAGCGTGAGTAAGATTGAAAACGCTCTTCAAATTAACAGCGATAACTGCGTCCCAATCCTTTTCGCTCATTCGCATAAGCAAGTTGTCTTTTGTAATTCCGGCGTTATTTACCAAAATATCTATTCTGCCAAATTCTTTAACGACCTCATCAACGACTCTTGCGCTATCCTCAAAAGAAGCTGCATTTGAAGCAAATCCCATTGCCTTTACACCTAAATCGTTCAACTCTTTTTCGGTTTGAATCATTACCTCATCACGATTCAAATCGGTAAAAGCAACTTGACAACCTTCTTTTGCATACAAAAGAGCGATGCTCTTTCCTATTCCTTTGGAAGCACCAGTGATAAGTGCTATTTTATTTTCTAATAATTTCATTTCTTATTATTTTTTTATATTGTTTGTAAAATTAAAGTTCGCCTTTGATTTTTGATTTGATAAAACGAAAAGACATTATAAAGTTAAAAAACAACGCTTGAAACAAACCAAAATGCTCAATCATTATGTGAAATCTTTCCATATTGGCTTTATTCATTCGTTTCGAAGAAATACCACCCTCCAAAAACTTACAGAAAGTAAGATGAGTATTTCGAATTTTTTCAGGACTGGCTTTTTCTATTGCACTTTGCACCCAATCATAATCCGATGTGATACTGTATTTGGTATTGTAATGAGTGGTAAGTTTTTTCTTGATTATTATCGCTTGATGACAAACAAGCATACCCATTTTGAACGAATTACGATTAAGTCTTGCGGGAGGAGTCAATCTTCTTTCGCCGATAACCTGTCCTTGTTTATTGATTATCTTTGTTTTTCCGTAATAAATATCTTGAAGTATGAGAGAGGACGACATTATCTTACTCAAAGTATTTGAGTGTGCTATTCTGTCGCCTGCGTTTATGAACCAAACATATTCTCCCGTTGCCATATCCAAGCCTTTATTCATAGCATAATAAAGACCATTATCAGGCTCGGAGATGAATTTGGTTATAGCATCTCTGTTTTGCTCTATAATGATTTTTGTATCGTCAGAGGAATTACCATCAACAACTATATATTCTATATTTTCGTAATCTTGAATACGAACAGAGTTTATCGTTGATTCTATTACATCTTGTGCATTGTAACAAACTGTAATAATTGACACTAATGGCTTTCTCACGTTCTAATTATTATGTTAAAATAAATAAACTTCAACCTTTCAATTTGCAAATTTAGAACTTTTTTTTATTTCAACCAATATTTTGGCTCAATTATTTGAATAGTAGTATCGGCATCAACAATCATTTTATTAATATCAATAACCATTTTATCAGTGTTAATGATTATTTTTCTAATATCAGTGATTATTTTATTAGTGTTAATGATTATTTTTCTAATATCAGTGATTATTTTACTGATGCAAATGACAGTTATCGCAATTATTGCATTTCTCTGTTCGTTGTCCGAAATAATTTAATATCATTTGCCACCTGCAAGAATAACCCTCAATCCAGCGTCTAAACAATTCACTCTTTGCAATTGTGGATTCCCTTGGCGAATAATAGATTTCTTTACTCAACAAATGGTTTGTAAAGAATGGTCGGTCTTGAAGGAACTTTACGATATTGCCCCGTTGCTTTGTTTTATAACTTATAATATTGTATTTAGAGAGTTGTTGTAAATCGCGTTCCACCTGTGTTTGCGTTACTCTGCCAAAGTCTGCAAATCGCTTTTCGTTTATATTTACCCAATCGTATCTAATATCGGGAAACTCCCTTAGTAACATCTCAAAAATATACCAATAATCGTCGTTTTCGGCAACAAACTTGTTTAACTCCTCATTGGTAACAAGAATTTTGACATGACTTTGCGGATTTTCCTGTTTATAAAAACTCACCCAGCCTTCATTCTGCAAAATCTTCAAAGCATTTCTAACAACCAAATCAGTATATCCCCTGCACTGCAAAATAAATTCGTCAAAATCAAAACCGAACTCCTCACCCTTGCCACTTTGATACGAAATCTTATATTTTGAACAAAGAAGTTTATAAACATTCGCTATTATTTCTTTATCGGGATAAGCATATTCCGATACATATTTATGTGTTTTCAAATCATCTTTGCTATACAAGACTATACTTGCCGAAGGCTTGCCGTCCCGTCCCGCCCTACCAAATTCTTGATAAAAAGTCTCTATATTATCAGGCAAATCATAATGTACAACATATCGAACATCGGGTTTATCTATGCCCATACCGAAAGCCGTTGTGGCAACAATAACTTGAACTTTGTCCGCCACCCAATCATTTTGAGCTTTGTTTCTTTCATAAGAAGTAAGTTCGGCACTATATGCAACCGCACTTATGCCTTGCAATTTAAGATAATTCGCCAATATTGCTGTATCGCTACGTTTTCGGCAATAAACGATTCCACATTTGTTAAAAGACTTTATTATTTCCACCAATCTCTCTTTCTTTTTCTCCCAATATTCTACCGTCAAAGAAATATTCTTTCTATAAAAATCTCCAACAAATACATTAGGATTTTTCATTTGAAGACTATCGGTAATATCTTTTTGTACTTTCTGCGTTGCCGTTGCCGTCAAAGCCAAAATCGGAACATTATGTACAATATCCTTTATTGATGCCAATTTTCTATATGATGGTCTGAAATTATGCCCCCATTGTGAAATGCAATGAGCCTCATCTATCACAACTAAACTAACTCTAATCTGCGTTAGATACTGCCTAAAAGTTGAATTCATAAGTCTCTCGGCGGCAATGAACAATATCTTACATCTATGATTCATTAATTGATTAATGGCCGAATGATGTTTATCCACCGATTGCATACTGTTTATCGTAACGGATTTAATACCCAACCTTGCCAAACTATCCATTTGGTCTTTAATCAAAGATATAAGCGGCTCGATTACTATACACACGCCAATTTTCATTAACGCCGGCAACTGATAACAAAGACTCTTTCCCGCCCCTGTGGGCAATACTGCCAAAGTGTCTTTATTCTCCATAATGGACGATATTACCTCTTCTTGCATTGGGCGAAAAGAATCATAGCCCCAATATCTTTTTAATATTTCATATCGATTATCGTCCATAGTTTCAAAATAAATATAAGTCGTTAGTGCAATATCACACCAACGACTTATGATAGACATTTTTTAGAAAGGACTTACAAAATCCTTAAAACTTACGTAATGTTGATCTTTTTCTGAGGTAATCGGATTATCAATACCCCAATTAATACCAAGCGATGAGTCGTTCCACATTATACCACCCTCGCTTTGTTTGTTATAAAACTCATCGCACTTATATGAGAAAATCGTATTGTCTTTTAACGTCAAAAAACCATGTGCAAAACCCTTAGGAATGTAAAACATTAATTTGTTATCCTCGTTAAGGATTACTTTGAAATGCTGACCGTATGTTTTAGAGTTTTTTCTTAAATCTACGGCAACATCTAACACCTCTCCTTTGATAACTCTTATTAGCTTTGCTTGAAAATACGGCGGATTTTGAAAATGTAATCCCCTTACAACGCCTTTTTGACTTTTGCTTTCGTTATCTTGAACAAATTTATCGGTAATACCAATATCGAAAAATTTCTTCTCGCTATATGATTCGTAAAAGTATCCTCTGTTGTCAAAAAACACGTCGGGTTTAATTATTTTCAAACCTTCTATCGGAGTGCTTTGAATTTCCATATCTATTTGTTTATTCGTAGCAATTATTCAATGCTTCCATAACGCCCTCAGACATTGTCGGGTGAGGATGTACAGTTGAAAGAATTTGTTTTCCTGTCAAATTCATTTGTCTTGCAACAACTATTTCTTCAATCATTTCAGTTACGTTGTCGCCTATCATCGAACAGCCAAGAATTTGGTCTGTCTTTGCGTCCAAAACAATTTTGACAAATCCGTCTCTATTGCCTGCTGCTGTGGCTTTACCTGAGGCCATAAACATAAACTTACCTACTTTTATTTCGTAGCCTTGTTCTTTGGCTTTATCTTCATTCAAACCAACAGATGCTATTTCAGGTGTCGTGTATGTACAACCCGGTATATTTGCGTAATTAACAGGCGAAACTTCTTTACCCAAAATATGATTTACACATACAACGGCTTCTGCCGATGCCACATGTGCCAATGCAGGTCCATGAACTATATCGCCTATTGCATATATACCTTTAACATTTGTTTCATACCAATCATTAACACCTACTTTACCTCTTTCAAATTCAACACCTGCTTCTTCCAATCCCAATCCGCTTAAATTGGTCTCAACTCCAACGGCAGAAAGAACAACATCACATTCCAATGTCTCGGTTTTCTTTCCCGAAAGAGTAACAACGCATTTGTCATTGACTACTTCCACTTTATCGACAGATGTTGCGGTATAAACCTTCATACCATTCTTTTTCATACAACGTTGAAGCGTTGAAGCGACTTCTTTATCCTCATTAGGAACTATTGTCGGCATAAACTCAACAAGTGTTACCTTTGTGCCTATTGTCTGATAAAAATGAGCGAACTCACTTCCTATCGCACCCGAACCAACAACAACCATACTCTCAGGTTGTTTTTCCAAAGTCATAGCCTCTCTGTAACCGATTATATGTTTTCCGTCTTGCGGTAAATTAGGTAACTGACGACTATGAGCACCAACAGCCAAAATTATATGTTCTCCCTCAACTTTTGTCGTTTCTCCTTGTGTATTGGTTACGGTTATGGATTTATCGCTATTAAGTTTCGCAGTACCGAACATCACTTCCACTCCGCTTTTGTTCATCAAAAACTCAACGCCTTTATTCATCGCATCGGAAACTCCACGAGAGCGTTCCACCATTTTAGCAAAATCGGGTTTAACCTCTCCACTCACGCAAACGCCATATTCAGCGGCTTTTTCTGCATAATGAAATGCTTGTGCTGATTTCAATAATGCTTTTGTAGGAATACAACCCCAGTTAAGGCATATACCGCCCAATCTTTCTTTTTCAATCAACAAAGTTTTCTTACCTGCTTTGGCTGCCTTTTCGGCTGCAACGTATCCACCGGGACCTGCTCCGATGACAATTATATCGTAATTCATTTTATTTATTGTTTATTATATTTTTACTATTTTGATTATCCTTGTATTTGAGTGTGCAAAGTTACAATTATTTCCTCATTCCAACAAATCCACAAGTGTTTTTTGGATTTTCAATACACTTTTCATTATAAATTCTTCGCACTTCCAGTCGAACAAAAAATATCTTTTCAACAACCTTACGATTGCTTTTATTTCTGACGTGTATTTTGGCAAAATTAGTGTTTAACATCAGTAAAATAATATTAAACATTGGTAAAATAGTGTTTAACATTAATTTTTTAGTATCACTAATTAAAAAAGTCTTTGTAGCATGATGAATATTGAAAACTCTATGGGATAAAATTTTTAATCTTTTGTGCTATTTCATCGGGAGAAACGGAAAGAGAAGAAATGATTATATCGGATTGATTATAGAAAACCTCACGCTCTTTTAACTTTTCGGTAATATATTGCTTTATTTCCTCATCGCTTTTACCCTCCAAAAGTGGGCGACTACGCTTGGAGTTAGCATAACGTGAATAAATACTTGCGGGATTTAGCGATAAATATATTGAAACGGAGTTGTCTTTGATTTTTTTCATATTGTCGAAAAAACAAGGTGTGCCACCACCACAAGCTATAACCACATTGTCTTTTTGTAAAACGCAATCCAACATTTGTTGTTCCATATTCCTGAACACGTTTTCGCCAAAAGTTTTGAAAATATCGACAACGGTATAATGATACTTATTTTCTATTTCGGTATCAAGGTCAATAAAATCGTAATCCAATATCCTTGCAAGTTTTCTTCCAACAGTGCTTTTGCCACAATACATAAAGCCGGTCAGAACGATGCGTTTATTTTTATCTTGCATAAGCTGGTAAATCCAATGTTGCGAAATCGTTGTTTTTCAATTTGAACATACCTGCCGAAGCAACCATGGCAGCGTTGTCGGTGGTGTATGTGAATTTCGGAATAAAGACCTTGCAATTATATTTCTTGCCAAGTGCGACAAATCTTTCCCTCAAAAGACTGTTTGCCGACACCCCTCCTGCTATTGCAATGGTGTTAATCTTGGTTTTCTTCAAAGCCTTTTCGTATTTATCCAAAAGAGAATCCACAACAGCTTTTTGAACCGAAGCAGCAATGTCATTCATATTGTCTTTGATGTAAGAAGGATTTTCTTTCAATTTATCCCTCAACGTATATAATATGCTTGTTTTAAGACCTGAGAAACTATAATCGTAATCGGGTATATGAGCCTTTGCAAATTCAAGAGTTGGTTTTCCTTCTTTTGCCAAGCGGTCGATGATTGGACCTCCCGGATAACCGAGGTCAAGTATTTTGGCAGCCTTATCAATGGTCTCTCCTGCCGCATCGTCAATGGTTTTGCCAAGAACTTGCATATCGTTAAAGGAATTAACTTGGATTATCTGAGTATTGCCACCCGAAACCAAAAGACAAAGATATGGAAAATCGGGAACTGATTGCGATATATCGTCTTTAACAAAATGTGCCAAAACATGTGCTTCCAAATGATTGACATCAATTATCGGGATATTCAAACTTAGAGCCAAACTCTTGGCGAAACTAACTCCGACAAGCAAACTACCCAATAATCCCGGCCCACGTGTAAAGGCAATAGCCGATAGTTCGTTCCTTGTTATGTTTGCATTTTTCAATGCCACATCAACAACAGGCACAATATTTTGTTGATGAGCCCTTGAAGCCAATTCAGGAACCACTCCTCCATATTGTTTATGTACATTTTGAGATGCCGTAACGTTACTTAAACAAACAAAATCCTCGTCTAAGACGGCAGCAGAAGTATCATCGCATGATGATTCGATAGCCAAAATATATTGTTTCATCGCAATTTTTCCACAAATTTTTGCAAAGGTACGTAAATTTGCACTCCCAAAAGTATAAAAAGTTAAATTTTCGTACTAATTTTGCATTTCAAATACATATAAAACAATGAAAAATTTAAGAGAACTAATTCTTGTAATTGCATTGCTTACAATTACAAGTCTTAACGCACAACAAGCAAAGAACGTTATTTTACTTATCGGCGACGGCACCGGTTTGACGCAATTGTATTCGGCTTACGAAGCAAACGGCAGAAACCTTAATATATATTCCATGCCACATACTGCTTTATCCATAACAAATTGCAGCGATAAACGTGTTACGGATTCAGGTGCCGGTGGAACAGCAATAGCCTGCGGTCAAAAGACATATTACTCTGCAATAGGTGTTGATAAAGACTCTATGCCGATACCTTCGATGCTTGAAATATTTAAAGATATGGGCAAAAAGACAGGTATTATTGTTTCTTGTAATCTTAATCACGCAACACCTGCTTCATTTGTCGCTCACGTAAAAAACAGAGATTTGTACGAAGATATTGCAACGTTTTACTTGAATGGTAAATGTGATATTTTCTTGGGTGGTGGAAAAGACAACTTTGATAACCGCAAAGACAAAAGAAACCTTATCAAAGAATTGCAAAATAAAGGCTACGAAATAGTTTATAACGAAAAAGAAGTATTGAATGCTAAAACAAATCGTATTGCAGGTTTCTTTGCTCCGGGTCATCTACCAAAAGCAAAAGAACGTCAAACCATTATGCAGACTTGTTTGAAAACAACTATAAATAAATTCAAAGACAATAAGGAGGGCTTCTTTATTATGTTGGAAGGTTCTCAAATCGATATGAAAGCACACGACAATAAATTTTCCGATATGATTGAAGAAGTAAATGACTTTGACGAGTGTGTAAGAATTGCTCTTGATTTCGCAAGAAAAGACAAAAACACTCTTGTCGTTGTAACTGCTGACCACGAAACGGGAGGTCTGACATTGCCTGCTACCGGAAAAGATATGGATACTTGTGCTTGGAGTACGACAGGACATACCGCTACTCCTATTATAATATACGCCGAAGGTGCAGGTGCCGAAAACTTTCATGGTGTTATGCAAAACAACGAACAATTCCATTACATAATGAAAGCCGCCACAAAGAATGACTAAGGTTGGTGTAATGAGCGATTCGCATGGTATAGTGCCAAAACAGATATATTCTTTTTTCAAAGACGTCGATGTTATCCTGCATGCAGGAGATATCGGCAGCATTGAGGTAATAAAAGAACTTAGAAATTTCAAACGTACCGTTGCCGTTTATGGTAATTGCGATTCCAAATATATGGACAACGACATAAAAGGATTATTGAAAATAGATATAGAACAAGTCAAAATCCTTATGACACATATCGGCGGTTACCCGAAACATTACGAAAAAAGTCTTGTACCTATATTCAAAGAAGAGAAGCCTAATATCTTCGTTTGCGGGCATAGTCATATTTTAAGAGTTATGTACGACAAGGATTACAATTTTCTTTTAATCAATCCCGGTGCTTGCGGCAGACAAGGTTTTCATCAAGTCGGGACATTGGTGCGTTTTGTTATAGACAAAAGTGAAATAAAAGATTTGGACGTAATGGATTTTGATAAATTCGGACAATAAAACAAGTGTTTCCAACGTAATAAGGTTATGACAAAACGAATTTTTATTATACTATTTACTCTTATCGCTGTTTTTTCTTCTCACGCCCAAAGACGTTTTTGGGAATTTGGCGGAATGCTTGGGGCAAGCAATTATGTGGGAGATATAAACAGTATGTTCTACAAAGGTAATGATGCAAAGGAGTGGAATCAATTTGAAAGTTCTTTTGATTTTTACAATGCACACTTCTTAGGCGGATTGGTCGCAAGATACAACTACAACCCAAGGTGGTCAATAAGATTTGGTTTGATGTTTTCCCAAATAAGCGGAGATGACAAACATTTTGACAATGATAGAAACCTAAGTTTTTATTCCAATATCCAAGAGTTTTCTTCAACAGTTGAGTTTAATTTTTTGGATTACCGCACAGGTTCGTTACATCACAGAATTACCCCGTATATATTTGCAGGCATAGGATTATTCCATTTCAATCCGAAGACTACAATCAAGGACTACAACAGCAATGATATGCTTACCATAAAACTTCACGATATGCATACGGAAGGACAAACTTTTTACAATGATAAAGGCAATTATTCTTTGTGGCAAGTCAGTATTCCTTTCGGATTAGGAGCAAAATTCTCGTTAAACAAATATGTTTGCATAGGTATTGAATGGGGATTTAGGAAGACTTTTACCGATTATATTGACGATATTAGTTCGCAGTATGTCGGACGCCGACAAATGCTTAACAATGTAAATGAAAACGCTGCCAATGTTGCTGACCGTACCCACGAATTAGAGGGCAAGGAAAACATTTATCACAAAGAAGGCGAGATGCGTGGCAATCCCACAACCGATGATTGGTACAATTTCTTCGGAGTTACTATAACTTCCCGCATATCGAACGGCAACAAAAAGTGCTTAAAAGGACAATAACTTGAACAAAACTATTTCCAAAACACGGTCAATTTAAGAGAAAACATAGCAAAATAATTTTTTAATACTTTTCATAAAATTAGTGTTAAACATCAGCAAAATAGTGTTAAACATCCGTCAGCTGATGTTTAACACTATTTTTTTCTTTATTCGTACTGCAAAATTCTTTTAAGCAAAACATAAAATCATAGCAATTGAAAACATAAGTATTTCACTTTTCGCAACGATAACCTATCATCTTTTATAAAAAATTAGTACCTTTGCAGCGAGAAAATATATTATCAATTATATGAGGGGTAATTGGAAATTTACAGGAGCATTCTTAGGCTTTATTTTTTCGGGATTTAGGCTGTTCGGTCTTATATTGGGCTTTGTTATCGGTATGTTTATCGACTCTGCTAATGCAACAAGCACTCAGACAAATGTAAAAAAGAGAACATATTTCATAGACAATCTTTTGATTTTATTTGCTTTTGTTATGAAAGCCGATGGCAGAGTTACTAAAATGGAAGTTAATTTTGTCAGAGACTTTCTGACCAAAAATTTCGGCATTGAAGAATCCAACAGAAAGATGTTGGATTTAAGGGATTTGTTGAAAGACGATTCTCTTGACTTACGTACAACTTGCAACAACACTAATTTCTATCTTAACTACTCACAAAAACTTGAACTTCTGCATTTCTTGTTTCAGATTTCCTCTATTGACGCTCAGATTTCCAAACCGGAACTTAATGTAATCCACAATATCGCTTCGTTTTTGCATATATCGGCTTGGGACTTCGGTACTATTCAGGCTATGTACTTTAACAGTAATTATTCCAATACCGAAAACCACACTTCTTCCTATGATTTGGATAACGCTTACACTATTCTGCAAGTGGATAAGAATGCAACAAACGACGAAATCAAGAAATCTTATCGTAAATTGGTTGTAAAATATCACCCCGATAAGGTTGCTTCTTTGGGAGAGGACATTCAAAAACAGGCGAACATCAAATTTCAAAAAATCAACGCCGCTTACGAACTTATTAAAAAGGAAAGGAATTTTAGTTAATGTTTACAGAATATTCTTTGTGGCTTTTGCCATTGCTTTTGGTGGTATCCGTCGGGTTTGGTTGGTTTGTGTATTTCTTTAAGGGCAAAAACAAATCGCAATCATACTCCGACAGACAAAGAAATATTCTTTTCGCTTTGCGAACATTAGGTATCTTTTTAATTTTGTTCTTATTGATTTCGCCGGTTAAACGTACAAAGACAAAGACGATAGAAAAGCCTACAATAGTTTTGCTTCAAGATAATTCTTCTTCACTATCGGCAACGAAATCCTCTCAAACCTACAAAACCAAATATCTTGACGACTTACAGAAACTTTCAAAAAATCTCTCAAAAGATTATAACGTTATCAAATTAACATTCGGTAGCGACACCAAACAACTAAGCGATGACGCAAAATGGCAAGACAGCGTAAAATTCAATGATTTTGCAACCGATATTTCAAAGTCTATGGAATTTATTAGCGAGAATTTTTCTTCGGAAAACCTTTCTGCCATAGTACTTGCCACTGACGGAATAGCCAATCAAGGCAATAATTTTTTGAATTATGCCGACAAATTCTCATGTCCCATATACACAGTTGCAATGGGCGACACCACGATTAGAAAAGATATATCCATTTCTGATATTCAATATAATAAGATAGCGTTTATTGATTCCGATTACCCGATAGAAGTAACAATAAAAGCCGATAAAGCCATTAACGAACATTCTTCATTGTTTATGGTCAAAGACGGCAAGACCACTCCGATAAAATCTTTCGCTATCGACAACAATGACTATTCTATTACCGCCGAATTAAAGACCACAAGTAAGAAAGCAGGTATAGAAAAAATAAGTTTTTATGTCCAAGAAGTCAATGGCGAACAAAACAAGATAAACAATAAAGAGGATATTTTCATTGAAGTATTAGACGCCAAGAAAAAAGTATTGATTTTGGCAAATGCTCCACACCCCGATATTTCTGCAATAAAAACGGCGTTAAACTCCAACCAAAATTATTCGGTAGATGTATCCATTGCGGGTAATAATGCAAAAAATCCTGCCGATTATGATTTGATTGTCTTACATTCCCTACCCGACAATTCTTCTTCATTCAACACCATAAAATCTTTACAAGACAAGGGAGTAAGTTTATTGTTTATCTTAGGACAATCAACAAATATCAAATTGTTCAATGCTTTGAATACAGGTATAACAGTCAATGCTTTGTCGTCTTCAACCAATAATGTCTTGGCATCATACAATCCTGCGTTTTCTTTATTCAACGTAACGGAAGATATAACAGATATTTTGAAGAATATGCCACCATTGGTTTGCCTGACTGCAAAATATAAAACCAATGCAAATATACAAACGCTGTTATTTCAAAAGATTGGCTCAATTGCTACAACCTACCCTCTTATTGCTTTCAACAACGAAGGGATTTCAAAGAAAGCCTTTATAATGGGAGAAAACATTTGGAAATGGAGACTGCAAAATTATCTTTTATCAAACACTTCTTCTCAGATTGATGAAATAATAACCAAGACAGCGCAACTTGTTTCCAACAAAACAGACAAAAATCGTTTTCGCATCGAACATAAAAACGTTTATCTGCAAAAAGAAAATGTTGTTTTCACTGCTCAGTTTTATAATGAGAGTTTTGAGTTAATCAATACGCCTGAAATAACTCTCAATATCCATTCTCAAAACAACAATGCCTCATATACTTTTGGCAAAAACAACAATGCTTATTATCTTAACTTTGGTTCTTTGCCTGTCGGCGAATATTCTTTTAGTGCAAAGACATCATACAATAATAAAGAGTACAAACAAAACGGCAGATTTGCAGTTTCGGCAAACAATATGGAACTTTCAAATCTTGTTGCCGACCACTCTGCACTTTATACATTATCATCAAAAACCAATGCTAAGATGATACCGAGCGAAAAAGTCAAACAATTGGAAGAGATAATAAAACAAAACGATAGTATCAAGCCGATAATTCACGTAAATATGCAAAACAAAAAGTTTATATCGCTTTGGTGGTATTGGTGCTTGATAATATTGTTTTTGGGTGGCGAATGGTTTTTAAGAAAATACTGGGGAAAGATATGAATTTGAAAGATAAAATAGATATTGATATATTCAAACTTATAGGTAATGTTGCCGATTCTATGAATTTGGAAACCTATATTGTGGGTGGCTACGTCAGAGATTTGATTATGCACCGCCCAAGCACCGATATTGATATTGTTACAATAGGCAGTGGCATCGAACTGACAAAAGCCGTTGCCAAAATAATCCCGCATAAGACAAAAGTATCCGTTTTCAAAAATTTCGGAACAGCGATGATACATTATACTTTTGATAACAAGGACTGGCAAATAGAATTCGTAGGAGCAAGAAAAGAATCGTATAGACAAAACAGCCGCAAGCCTATTGTTGAAAACGGTACCTTGGAAGACGACCAAAATCGCAGAGATTTTACCATAAATGCAATGGCAATATCTTTGAATGGTGAGACTTTCGGAGAATTAACCGACCCTTTCGACGGGCTGTTGGACATAAAACGACATATTATTCGCACTCCGTTAGACCCCGATATTACTTTTTCGGACGATCCGCTGAGAATGATGAGATGTATAAGGTTTGCAACTCAGTTGGACTTTTCAATAATGCCGGAAACATTTGATGCCATTGAAAGAAACAAAGAGCGCATAAAAATAATCTCACAGGAAAGAATAACCGAAGAAATAAACAAAATAATGCTCTCAAAAGTCCCGTCCATGGGGTGGAAACTTTTGGACAGATGCGGACTGTTGGCGATAATATTCCCTGAATTGGTCGCGTTGAAAGGCGTTGAAAGTGTAGGAGAACGCTCCCATAAAGACAATTTCAAACATACTATGGAAGTGTTGGATAATGTCAGCAAAAATTCGTCATATCTTTGGCTGCGTTGGGCTGCACTTCTGCACGATATTGCAAAACCTGTATGCAAAAGGTTTGACGGCAAAGTAGGATTTTCATTTCACGGCCACGAAGTCAAAGGTGCAAGAATGGCAGAAAAGATTTTCCGTAAGATGAAACTGCCGATGAATGAGCCTATGCGTTATGTACAAAAACTGATACAACTGCATTTGCGTCCTATTTCACTTGCCGAAGACGAAGTTACCGATTCTGCCGTAAGGAGATTGCTCTTTGAAGCGGGCGATGATATAGAAGATTTGATACTGCTTTGTCATAGCGACATAACATCAAAAAATATATTTAAGAAAGCAAAATACATCGAAAACTTACATCTTGTCGAGCATAAAATGGTTGAAATAGAGGAAAAAGACCGTATCCGCAACTTCAAAGTACCTGTAAGCGGCGAAGAAATAATGGAGATTTACGGATTGGAACCTTGCAAAACCGTTGGAATATTAAAAGACAAAATAAAAGACTCCATTTTGGACGGCATAATACCTAACGACAAAGACGCCGCACTGCAATTGTTGGACAAGGAAGCAAGAGCCATCGGCCTTACACCTAAAAACAATTAAATGGTATTTAACACTGATAAAATAATGTTTAACATCAGTAAAATAGTATTAAACATCAGTAAAGTGGTTTGAGGGTTTATAAAAAATTGAAGTGATACTTATTTGAACATCTTTGATAATGCGAAAAACTTTATATATAGTAATCGGACCTACTGCGTGTGGCAAGACTTCTTTTGCCATAGATTTGGCACGACATCTTAAAACAGAGATAGTTTCAGCAGATTCAAGACAGATTTTCAAAGAAATGAACATAGGTGTCGCCCGTCCTGAGGACTTTGAATTGCAAGCCGTCAAACATCATCTTATCGCCACGTGGTCCGTTGAAGAAAACTACAATGTGGCACGCTATGAGAAAGAAGCGTTGAATATCATTTATGATTTATTCTCAAAATACGATAATTTGGTTCTTTGCGGTGGCAGCGGAATGTATGTCAATGCCGTAATCAATGGTATTGACGATATTCCCGACACCCCTATCGCTCTTCGCCAACGGCTTCAAGATGAGCTCAACACCTACGGACTAAACGTTTTGTTGGACGAACTCAAATCCAAAGACGAGAAATATTTTGCCGTCGTGGATACCCAAAATCCGAGAAGGGTTCTTCGTGCTTTGGAAGTAATACGTTTGACAGGGAAACCTTTCTCCGATTTCCGTACAAATACAACGGCTCAACGCAATTTCGATATTAAAATAATAGGATTGGAACGCAAGCGAGAGGAACTTATCCAAAGAATAAATACTCGCGTGGATATAATGATAGATAAAGGATTGGTCGATGAGGCTCGCAGTCTTGTCAAATTCAAATCGCTTAACGCTTTATCCACCGTCGGATACAGGGAATTATTTGACTTTTTTGACGGCAAGACAACCCTAAGCGAGGCTGTGGAACTCATTAAAATCCATACCCGTCAGTACGCAAAAAGACAGATGACTTGGTTTAGAAAAATGCCGAACGTACATTGGTACAACTTATCTTCACAACAAATAGATTTATCGCAATTATGACATATTTTAATCGAAAAATATATTGTTTAATACTCTTTTTGTCAATTGCTTTTGCAGATTTGTTTTCGCAAAACATAAGTTTTGACAATGACAGCAACTTGATTTTCAATCCTTCGTTCGAGCAACATTCCGCTTGTCCGCAGAGGATAGAGCCTTACGGCATAATGGATGAAGTTGATGCGTGGTGGCAACCTACTCACGGCTCTTCGGACTACTACAACAACTGCGGCGGCAAACAATGTAAGGTTCCCAAAAACAAACTCGGCATACAGATGCCGCGAACCGGCGGCTCGATGGTCGGTATTTATTGCTCTTTGACGGATTACAGGGAGTACATACAAACGGAACTTAAAGAAACGTTGAAGAAAGGCGAGACTTACAAACTGTCTTTCTATGTCTCGTTAAGCGAATATTCCAAAGGGGCTGTGGCAACCATAGGCGGTCTTTTTACACCTTACCGCATTGAGGACACAACACGTCAAATGCTTATAAACACCGAAACAAAAGTACTTGCATCGGGCATACGTCAAAACGTATCGACATTCTACAAACCGCAAGTGGTCAATGATTTTTCCAAGCCTTTATTCGACACCGAGCAATGGATGCGCATTGAGGGTACATTTGTCGCCAAGGGCGGCGAGCGTTTTCTGACCATTGGCAATTTCTATCCTGAGGAGCAGAGCAATCACATCGACCCGGGCAACACAACCAATATCCTGCCGGGTGCATATTATTATATTGAAGATGTAGAATTGTATTGTCTTACTTGCAATGAGCAGAGGGATTTAACGGAGCAGAGTGTTGAAAAACCTAAGGACACTGTCGAATATACCGTTGGCACGACTATGGTGTTGGAGGATATTTTCTTTGATTTTGACAAAAGTGTCTTGCTTCCTCAATCGTACGTTGCATTATTGAAATTGACCAAGCTGTTGAAAGACAAACCGACTATGCGTATAGAGTTGTCAGGACATACCGATAACAAGGGTAAAGATTCTTATAATGCCAAATTGTCTCAATCACGTGCCAAAGCCGTCTATGAATATCTTATAAATCAGGGCATAGACAAGAAGCGGTTGCGTTATATCGGTTACGGCTCCAAGCGTCCTGTTGCCGACAACCGCACCGATGAGGGCAGAGCCAAAAACCGCCGTGTCGAATTTACGATAATCGACATCTAACCGATACAAACACACATTTTAATTCGGCAAAACACATCCCGATACCGCCAAAACTTTTCATACCCTCTACCAACAAAATTACGATAAGGGCGATAACTTATTTATCCGCCTTTATTTTCAATATAAAGACCTTTGGTTTTAATTCAAAGCCCTCCAATTGTAATTCAGCCCCCTTTAATTTCACTATAAAACCTTTTGATTTTACTATAAAATCCATTGATTTTGAGGCGGTACTTTTTAATACGTATTCCATTGCCTTTCATGAGCATTTGAAAACCTTTGGTTATCGTTTGAAAACCTTTGATTTCCGTCCAAAAACCTTTACTTTTCGTACCTATATTGCGGAATATACGACTTGTATATTCCGCAATATAGATGTTATATATTCCGCAATATAGGTACGAAAAACAGAGGTTTTCAGACGAAAAGTAGAGGTTTTCAAACGCTAACATCAGGTTTTTGAACAATAAGTAAAGGCGGACAAGCGGAAAACAAAGGAATACTAACTAAAAATAAAGGCAAATAAATAAAAATAAAGGCGGATAAATAAATATCCGCCCTATAAAACTGAAAATTCAAAAACTAAAATCTGAAATTATTCTTGTGCTTAAACGTATACCCGATTGTCGCTCCAACAGAATAACAGAAATCGTGAGAAAGAAATATGTAACCACAATTCCCCTCAACCCCTATAAAAATATTGTCAGTCAAATAATGTTGATACGCTACATCCACCCCAAAAACAATACCATAATGTTCTTTATCACTATAAGCGACATGATCCGTAACAACATCATTCTGAGTATAAATTTCCCTTATATCGTCTTCCATTTCCAACATAACACCAAGCATTGCGCCAGCACTGAACCTATTGTTGTAATTCGGATAATGAACAAATCCACCCGACAATGAAATCAAATGATGAGAAACACTGCCATCATCCTTATACGGCAAACCTACATACTCACTATTATCGTAAATAATGCCGTCTTTTTGCACGGATTTCAAACTGTAATTAGTGTATTTTACTTTGCCATACCAAAAATTGTTTTTGGTAAATTCATACGAAAGCCCAATAGGCAAACCGACCAAACCCTCTCCATACAATGACCAATCGTTATTCTGTATTTTGTTATAACCAAGTGTGAATTGCACGGTGTGAGTTGTCTTTTTCTCCTGAGTAAGATAACGATTGCCAAACGTGGATTTGGATTGTGCGACGGCAGAGAACGAAATAAACATCGCAGAAAAAACAATAAAAATACCTGCAATAAAAGGCGTAGTATTAAACATCGTTTTGCCGATGTGAGTGTTTGTTTTGCTGATATTAAACATTATATTCATAATTAAACGTATTTTATTTGCCTATACTATAATAAATAAAGCCGTTGGAGATCATCTCCTTGGCATCATAAATATTTCTGCCGTCAATAATAAGTGGAGTATTCATCTTGGTTTTAACCGTATTCCAGTCAGGCAGACGAAACTGCTTCCATTCGGTAAGCAACAACAAGGCATCGGTATTGTTCAACGACTCATACATATCCGAAAAGTACGTAACCTTATCACCAATTCGCCGTTTGCATTCGGTCATTGCCACCGGGTCATAGACATTAATCTTGCAGTCCTGCTGCAACAACAAATCGATAACGACCAACGAAGTCGCCTCTCGCATATCGTCCGTCTCGGGTTTGAAACTAAGTCCCCAAATAGTTACGGTTTTTCCTTTCAAACTCTCGCCGTAATAAGCCTTCAATTTATTGTAAGGTACGGTCTTTTGATATTTATTGACCTCTTCTACGGCACGTAACACCTGCATATCGTAGCCATATTTCTCTGCCGTTTTGATTAAAGCCTTAACGTCTTTCGGGAAGCACGAACCGCCGTAACCGCAACCCGGATAAAGAAACTTACTGCCGATACGGGTATCCGAGCCAATGCCTTTACGAACCATATTGACGTCAGCACCGACTTTTTCGCACAAATTGGCGATGTCATTCATAAAACTAATCCTTGTGGCAAGCATACTGTTGGACGCATATTTAATCATCTCGGCAGAAGGTATGTCGGTAAAAATCACACGGAAGTTATTCAAAAGAAAAGGTCTGTACAACTTAGTCATTAAATCCTTACAACGCTCGCTATCAACTCCCACCACAACTCTATCGGGCGACATAAAATCCTTAATTGCCGCACCCTCTTTCAAAAACTCAGGATTGGAAGCCACATCAAAAGCTATATTGATGTTTCTTTTACTCAATTCGTCTTGGATAACTTGCTTAATGATTTTTGATGTTCCCACCGGGACAGTCGATTTGGTAACAAGGACATTGTATTTTGTAATACTTTTACCGAATTGTCTTGCTACATCGATAACATATTTCAAATCCGCACTGCCGTCTTCATCGGGAGGAGTGCCAACGGCTGAGAATACCAAATCCATATTGTTGATAACAGCCGATAAATCGGTAGTAAAATGCAGACGACCTTCCTTGACATTGCGATGAACCATAGGCTCCAAGCCCGGTTCATAAATAGGAATGATGCCGTTTTGCAAATTGTCAATCTTTTGTTTATCTACATCGACACAAGTAACCTCTACGCCCATTTCAGCAAAGCAAGTACCCGATACCAACCCCACATAACCCGTTCCGACTATCGCCACATTCATATTAATATCTATTGTTTTTTATGAGTTATCAGTGAATTTCAATTAAGTTTTGCAAAGGTACGAAAATTTTATTTACATCTGCAGATTTACATTGCAAATGAATAAGTTTAATTTGCAAAATAAAGAAATTATAATTAAAATTACAAGCAATAAGTTTCAAGAAAATAATGTTAAACACTATTTTGCTAATGTTAAACACGGCTGAAATAGTGTTAAACATCAGAAAAATGAAAAGCAAATAGGTGCAAAACATTGCTGCTTTGCACCTATTTTGTTTAGATTTACGAAAAAAATGTTTCGTAAGTCTAAAATTATTTAATGATTTTCATCTCGTCAATTAAATTCTTTGCTCCTGCGAACTTGTCGATAATGAACAAAACATAACGAATATCAACGGAAATACATCTTTGCATATCAGGGTTGAACGCAATGTTTCCACTCATAGCCTCCCAGTTGCCGTCGAAAGCCAAACCGATTAACTCACCCTTTGCGTTGATTGTAGGCGAGCCGGAGTTACCGCCCGTTATATCGTTATTGGTAATGAAGCAAGTGTGGATTGTTCCGTTTTCGGCATATTGACCAAAGTCTTTGTTCTCCCACAACTGACGCAATTTGGCAGGAACGGTAAATTCCCAAGAAGAATTGTTCTCTTTATCCATAACGCCGTCCAAGGTCGTGTAATAATTGTATGTGATACCGTCTTTTGGAGCGTAGTTCTTAACATTGCCGTAAGTGTAGCGAATTGTCGAATTGGCGTTCGGAGCAAAGGCTTTGTCCTTATCCATTTCCATAACGCCTTTAACAAACAAACGTGTCGCACGGTCAAATGCTTCTCTTTTATCGTTAATGGAGTGCATCTTTTCTGCATAGTTGTTAATCATTTGACAATACAATATGTATGCAGGGTCATTGATGATGACACTTAAATCCTTACTCTTAACAAGTTTATCAAATTTCTCTTTGCTGACAAGAGTAGATGTTTTGAAAATATCCTCAGCAAGTTCGTTGAAGTTATATCCGTATTTGAAGGCTTGATTCAAACAATCTGTGCTTTGCAATGTCATTGGAACGTTTCTAAAATACACGTCCAAACCTGCTGCCATAAGTTTCTGTTCCGTTGATTCGTTATAATCCTTGAATATACCTTCAAAAGTTTCTTTCAAACCCTCCATTATAGGAGCTATTTCTTCATCACTTGCACCTGCTTGAATTTTATCCACGATAGGTTTCAAATATCTTGTTATAGTGAAAACGGCAGAACCTCTAAGTATCGCTTCATTGGTATAAACACGCAAGTAATCATATTCAGATGTTGAAGCATAATAATCGTTAATCGTATTCAAAACATTACCATACTCCTCTTGTCTTTTACCGGTCTTGTCTTCTTTAATCCATTTTTCAAAACGATTTTCTGTCTCCAATTTGGTTTTATATACATTCAAACGATTCAAACATTGAGTCTGTCCGATATAGAACTTCCAATAATTGCTCAAAGAAGCAAACTTGGCAGCGTATTGTATTCTTACTTTATTGTCTGCTTTCATATCAGCGTCCATAACATTTCTCAATGCCTCACGTGCAGTAACCACAGAAGGGTTATAAACATCTATCGCTTGCTTTACACCTGCCGACGGAAGAAATCTATCTGTTGTTCCCGGGAAACCGATAATCATTGAAAAATCATTATTCTTCACACCTTTGATATTAACAGGCAAATAATGTTTTGGTTTCAAAGGCACATTGTCTTTGGAATATTCGGCAGGTTTCCCGTTTTTATCGGCATACACTCTGAATACAGAGAAATCGCAAGTATGACGCGGCCACATCCAGTTGTCCGTATCAGAACCGAATTTGCCTATTGACGACGGTGGAGCGCCTACCAAACGAACATCTTTATACACTTCATAAACGAACAATATGTATTGGTTACCGTTGAACATAGTTGCGACTTCGGCAGTATAGCCATTTCCGTTGGTTGCTTTCTCAATAACTTTCTTTGAGTTGTTGCGAACTATCTCACGTCTGTCTTTTTCAGAAGTTGATGCTGTTACTCCTTTAAGGACTTCATCTGTTACGTCTTCCATACGAACAAAGAACTTAGCAGTAAGCCCCGGCGTTGGCAACTCTTCACTTTTGTTATAAGCCCAAAAACCATTTGCCAAATAATCGTGTTCAACAGTTGAATGGTATTGTATTGAAGAGTATCCGCAGTGATGATTGGTCAAAATCAAACCTTGGTCGGAAACAATCTCTCCCGTACAACCTCTGCCAAACTGAATGATAGCGTCTTTCAAAGATGCTTTGTTTATATCATATATTTGTTTGGCTGTAAGTTTCAGACCTTTGGATTTCATATCCTTATATGTCTGCTTATCCATAAACATCAAAAGCCACATACCTTCATCGGCTCTTGCAATCGGCATTAGAGCGCATAAACTCATAATGACGGTTAAAAAAATCTTCTTCATAGTTTTTAGTTATTAAATATATTATTTTGTTTTTGTATGTACTTTTCTTTATTTCAACTTAACAATTAAAGACACGCTTATCTCACTTCAAAAAACTATCTTCCATAATCCAAAAATAATCTCTCACACTAAAAAAATAATCACTCACATTAGTAAAATAATCTCAATGATTAATAAATTAATCACTCATATTAATTTGCTCGTTTGAGTAACTATTTTCCTTATCAATCAAACGTTGTTTTGCTTTCATAACAAAAATTTATTTTTTGGTCTTATTCTTTTTGTTTTTCTTAGGTTTAAGTATATCTCCTACCCTATCGTACTCACGTTTGTAAGTTATCTTCGCTCCTTGCGTGTATGGAGACATATTGTATTTTGTAAAATCATTTGCATTGGAGTGGTTGAACACCTCAAAGTTTAGATTTTCGTTGTATTTGTACGTCAAGGAAACATCTCCAATAATTTGCGAACCATCGTTGGTTGTGGCAGCCGAAGTTGAAGACGTTCCTCCTCCAAAAGATGTATTCACTTCAACCGTCCATTTACCATACGATTTCGAAAGAGTGGCATCTAATTGGTCGGCTACTGCATTCTCGCCCGTTCCTCCGACAGTGTAATTCAAATCCACATCAACGATTTTTATCATATTGCTAACCATTCCCGACAATTGCGAGAAAGCAACACCCATAACGGACGATGTTACACCGGTTGATAACGCCCCTGTTTCGTAACCACCCTGTGAAGGATAGAATTGATTGGTCAAAAGCAAACTTGCCGTCTGCTCCAACATAACTTTTTCGTTGCTTTTATCGATATACATAAACAATTGCTCAACTGTTTGCTCGTCGGTATTAGGCAGTACAATATCAAAAGAAGGTTTAGGATTTGTCATCTCGCCTGTTAGTCGAATGATACTTTCAACATCGACAGGCTTATTATAGCCATTACCCAACACAGAAGTTAAAGAGGCCTTTGTCTTGTATATAGCCGAAACATCTAAGACACCTTTTGCCGGATCGCCGTTCCAAGTCAATGTTCCGCCTTGTTGCAAGATAAATTTCTTTTCCATAACGTCCATAATATTGAATCCAAACGTTCCGTCAGCAATAGCAACACTGCCAATCATAGAAAACCTTCCTTCGGAATTCATTGTAATCTTCAAATCGCCATTACCTGCTGCTGCCAAATCGCCTTTCAACTGCGTAAAATCCATAGGTATGTATAGTTTGGCGTTGGGATTAACATTCAAATCCAAATCAATATTGTAGCCAATGGATTTAGTTTCTTGTGTTTTCACTTTAACATCGCTTGTGCTGTCCAATGTCTGCAAAGGATTGACAAATGTTATAAAATCGTTTTCCATTGCACTTTCTTTACTCGTTACAGGCACGGTTAAAGAAGTGCCGGGTTCCGTTCTTGCATTACCGGTAATGTTTATCATATCATTCTGCGTCGCAATATCGACATTTGCCGAAGCGTATGCCGTTCCGTAATACATTTCTCCGTTGCCAGCCTTTGTGTCAAGGATTTTAATTTTGTCGGCAACAACACGTAAATTCAAATCAAAAGATTGGAAATTCTGATGAGCAATATCTCCATTAACAGTAATCTTATTGCCCTGCACGTCTTTCAATGCAAAGTCCTTGAAAACAATTTTATTATTATTGATTACTATATCGTCATTCAACCAATATTTTGTATTCAACATATTAACTTTCAGTGCTGCGTTATTGCAGTGAATAGTTCCCCAAATATCGGGAGAAGTCATCTTGCCTTTTACCGATAAATCCTTACAAGACAATGAACCTTCAAGTTCCGAAGCAAATGAAGAAACAAAAGACTTGATAACTACCAACGAAAAATCATTCATACTTACTTTCAAATCCAATTGCTCCTCTTTTGTCGGAGCAACCAAGCCAACAACCTGCAATGGTATAATATCATTGCCTTCTGTTTTATGAAGAATTTTTATATTGGCATTAAACACGTCGGGCGAAATATTGTTATCCACATTTAACCACGCTTTACCCAAATAAACATCATTTACCTCCAAATCATCAACGACCAAATTGGAAGTAAATGTCGGCGAAGAGATAACATTTCTAAGGACAACATTTCTATTCAATATACCTTTGAGCGTCATACCCGAAGAAGCAATAAACGGATTAATAACGGATAAATCAACATTCTCGAAATTGCAAGTTAATGCCTCTTTATCACTTACTTTACCATCTATAACAATCTTACTTGTTGCAGAAGAAATCATAAGATTCAAAACAGAAACATTCTTATTGGCAATACCTATAATATGATTGTTATTAAAGTTTATTCTTGTGCCTTGAAGATTTAGGAATGTGTTATGAAAATTACCTTGAAAGCCGTTTTCGTCTATTGTGCTACGCAGTTCTATATTTGCATTGGTCAAAGAATCATCACTTTTCACCACTCTCGCCAATAGATTTACGTTTGTGGAATCTATTTCACTAAACAAACGAACATCTTTGAACGCCAAAGAATCCGACAAACCGAATTTATCCATATCAACGCTTAACTCCAATATCCCTTTGCGTGTTGCAACATTAATCTTGCTTCCGTCAATATCCATATTTGAGTAAAGTATCTTAGGTGCATTGACATTGCAAACAAACAAGGTATCCTGCTTTACTTTTCCGTCAATATCCATTGCTTTTGGCAAGTCAAGGTCTAAATCAAACAGCGAACAAATAATATCCACGTCTTTAACACTCACAGCAAAATCCACATCGCTTTGTGCTTTGTAGTTTGCGTTATCTGTTTTGCTTTGCTTATCGTCTTTATTTGGCTTGTCGTCTTTCGATTTCTTTTCATTAACATCGGAAACGACAGTCGAAAAATCAGGAATATAATTCGTCAATAAATGATTTATGTCGTTTGTTAAAGAATTTAGCGTGAATTTTCCGAAAATGTCGGCATCGATTATATCGCTTGTTAAGTTTATTTTATTAGTGTTGTCTTGGTTTATTGTAACTAAATTGATGTTTGCAATCTTGTAATCCGAGCCTTTGGTTTTCACTTCCGTTGCTTGCAATTCCAACGAGCAATTCAAATGTTCCAAATCCAAATTATCAACATTTGCGTTAATCTTTGTGGTAATTGTTGTGGTGGTATCAGCAAAAGAAATAATATTCATCTTATGCAAATCCATATTTGCTATATCTGCTTGCAGACTTATTGTCGGTTTGTCCTTATAATTCACACCGCAATTACCGCTAAATTGCACCAATTCATCGTCAATACTTGCCTTTGCACTTACATCATATCCCTCAATACCGCCACGTACTTTTATTTCATTGTAGTTATTACCCTTAAAATAGCAGTTTCGTAAATCTGCCGTCAAAACTCCTTGCATAGTCTCGGGATTTGTTCCGACCAATTCCGCTTGTGCGTTCAACGTTGTATTGCCTAACAACGTATTATCCAAGAATGCTCCAACGTTCAGGCGTTTGGAATTTATATCTGCAACATATTTTGTCAAATTGGCTTTCGCAGGCTCTGCCTTAGCAATTAAATCAACAGACCCCAAATCGGTACTTATCAAAAGTTTGGTTGCAAAATCGTTTATCTTCCCCTTAAATTCGCCAAGCACTTCCACCGTTCCCAATCGTGCAACCATATCAGGCAGTTTTATATCGGGTATAAGCGTTCCTGCATTAAGTGATTTGAAATCTTTAACAGATGAAACTATTTCATTAATGTTTATATCGAATACCGTGTTGTTAATATCCGTCAGCCCGGTTATACGTCCTGTTGCGTTGATATTGGTTTGCGATACTCGAACGTCCATTGCCTTTATATTCATATCGCTTATCGTACCCGCAACCTCACACGCAAGATACACCTTTTGCTTTGCACCGCTTATCCTTTCGTTCCAATAGCACGCTTCCTTCATATCCACAAACGAGCCTTCATTAATCTTAACGGTGCAGTAAACCGAATCGACGAAAGACGAATATGTATGAAAACTCGTCGTAGCCATTGTAGCGTCCAAGTCCAAAAACGAATCGTCTGTCTTAACAATGCCTTTGTGCAACTCAATTCCCTTATCCGACACCTTTACTTCGCCCTTAAAATCATTAAGAGCAATGCCGCAACGCTCTCTGACCGATAGTTGTTCTATTTCGGTTTGTATATCCACGCCTTTCATCTTGAAATTCTTGGCACGCATATTAATATCGTTGCACACTATGAGATTAGATGCGAACAAACCTTTCTTAACCTGAGTCTCGCTATCTTTATTCGCCAACACGAAATCAACATCATTCAAGCGTATATCCTTAACCTCTAAGACCAACGGTTCGCTCTTTTTCTTTTCTTTTGGTTTGTCTGAGGCGAAATAATCTATTATAAACTGAAAATTGAATTTGCCTTTCTCTATTACAAGATGACACACCGCATTATCCAACTCCACATTCCTTACAACAATATGTTTCCCCTTTGGTATGCTAAACAGATTGGCTTCTACGTATGAGGCATACAAAAGAGTGTCTTTATTCAAGTCTTCAACATAAATGTCTTTCACACCAGCGTTAATGAAAGGCGTAACACTCAAAGCCCCAATCGACACTTTTGTATTCCATTGCTCAGAAAAAAACTTTGCCGCTTGCGAAGCCAAAAACGACTGCACCGGTGTTGTGTTTATTAACGCCACAACAACCCACACGAAGACAAATACGCCAAGCAGCACCTGTCCTACTCTTTTTCCTATCGTCTTTATTAAGTTTTCAGCCTCCATTTTTCAAGGCTGCAAAGATATAAAAAAAATCAAATCTATTGATGTAAAATCAACAAAAACCACAAAATAAATACTATTTACCGAAACTATGCGTTATACAATCGTTAATAAAACTTAAAACATCATGAAAAGATTATTTGTTTCAACCATTGTTGCAATATGTTTGTTGGCAACAACTTCGCAAGCACAAGACTTTACTATGGCTTGCAAGAAAAGTCTTCATTCCGTTGTTTATATTCAATGCGCATATCGTCAAAACACAGCCACTTATTTCGACGATTTCTTCGACAACGACTTCTTTTCGCAATTCTTCAACTTCGATCCTTTCGCACAATCAAGACCTAAACAGAAATCCAAGTTCTTTTATCATACCGCAGGCTCGGGTGTAATCATCTCCAACGACGGTTACATCGTTACCAACCACCATGTTGTAGCCGATGCCGACACAATAACCGTAACGCTCAACGATAGAAGAGTTTTCTCGGCCACAATCGTAGGCTCTGACGCCAATAACGATTTGGCAGTAATCAAAATCGACGCTACCGACTTAGAACCCATAACTTACGGCAACAGCGACAACGTCGAAGTCGGAGAATGGGTTTTGGCTGTGGGCAATCCGTTCAACCTTACCTCCACCGTTACCGCAGGCATCGTATCTGCCAAAGCAAGGAACATCAATATCCTTTCCTCCAAGGGCAGTACCGAAAGCCTTACCTCATTTATCCAAACCGATGCCGCTATGAATCCTGGCAACAGCGGAGGTGCTCTTGTCAATACCGATGGCGAATTGATTGGCATCAACGCCGCCATATCCTCCAACACAGGTTCATACACCGGCTACTCCTTTGCAATTCCTGTCAATATAGTAAAGAAAGTTGTCAGCGACATAATTCAATACGGTCAGACGCAAATCGCCAACGCCGGTTTGATAACCACCGAGATTGATGCCCAATTGCAAGCCGACAAACACCTCAAAGATAACAACGGTATGTATATCGAGAGCGTTCTTAAAGGCGGAGCGTCCGACAAAGCCGACATCAAAGCAGGCGATGTGATAACCAAAATCAATGGTAAGGACGTTCATACCGCTTCCCAGATGCTTGAAAGTATGACACAGTTATCTCCGAACGAGACAGCCGTATTCACAATCCGCAGAGGCGAAGAAATCCTAACGAAAAACGTAACTTTATCAAGCCAGAGTGCAGCCGACGAGTTGGCAAACAAACAAAACGGCAACGTTGTCGAAGTTTTGGGAGCCAAGATACGCACAGTAACGGACAAGGAGATGAAAGAATACAATTTGGACGGCGGACTTTATGTTGTCAGTGTTGAAAAAGGCAAATTGAAAGAGAATAATATCAACAGCGGCTTTATCATCACCTCCATTGACGGCAAGAGCAATCTTACTCTTTCCGATGCCACGAACTTAAACAAACGAAAAGGCCGTATCCAAATGGAAGGTTTTTATCCAAAGACGGGCTTACGCTATTTCATCATAATGGTTTTATAATTGCCTTTTTGGTTTTATGCTTTTACGATAGCGTTATCACGCATTCAAAAGCCCTATATATAATAAGGAGTGGGAATTTTCGTTTTCCACTCCTTTTATTTTATTTCCCCCGTTTGAGTTCTGACTTTTCAAAATCAAAGATCTTCACCATTCGGTCTATTCTTTGGATTATCATATCGCAATAACAAACTATATCTGCCATTGCTACTGATTATATCAAACCAAACAATAGTTCCGACTTTCGCAACCCACGAGGCTTCGTATGATTTGTCTTGCATAGCAAGGTGATAGGACAAATTTTCATTATCATTCAATTGTTTGCCATAACTATATTTATAATTTTTATTGTTCTTAAACTGCTCAAATAAATGGTTATATTCATTTATGATTACCTTTTTGGATTCCGTTCTGTAATATACTATAAAAACTCTATAAACCTTACCTTTATTTGTCATCAATTTAAGTCCAACATCTTGTCCATTGAATTTACCTTCAAGCCAGCCTTCATCTTTACCCTGCGTAAATCCTTTTGTTTGTAATTTTTCTATCATCTGTTGTTCAGTCCCATCAATTGGAATACCCATAAACTTCGGTACATTGAGACTATTCTGTGCATAAATCGCAACAACGGCTACCAAACTCAAAATAATAATAAATACTTTTTTCATATTCTTTTTTCATTTTGAAACGTTAATAATTTGTTTTTATTTTCTCTTTCTCTAATTTTTATTTTGTCAGTTTGATTCCATATTTTCACATTTTAATTTTATATCTCATCGTCTTAATTTTCATTTTTGTACTTTGCTACGTAAATAACGCAAGTTCGACGAAATATAATCAGGAACTCACGTTAATAATACGAAAGTTCTATTTAACAATACGAAGATTTATATTTCAAAGTGTGAAGTTTGCGTTCCAAACACGCTAATTTGTGTTCCAAAGTGGGAAGTTTATTGGCGCAGGTGAAAAATTCCGTGGCGTTTACAACTCGGCTAACCAAAGATTGTGACGACACGATATAGAAAGAAAGGAATGTCAGCTA
>OMYR01000005.1 GCA_900315335.1 uncultured Bacteroidales bacterium | reverse complement strand
TGTTTGTGGTTATTCAAATATACAATTTGTTCGGCAGTTTTCTCCGTTTTAGACACAATCACTCGAAATGTCGGATGAACCATTTTTACAATCTCTACATGCGCTCTTACCGATTGTATCAACAATATAAGTTATTTCATTATAGGTAACCGATTCAGGTATATCGACATCCATAATATATTCGCCTACACCTACCACTGCAATCGTATTATCTGAAGTTATTTCGTATTTTATACCATCTACCCAAAACGTGGAGCCGCCTTGCGCTGTTGATGTGTCAAATGTTTCTTCCATTTTCTTTAATTTTTTAATGTTAAACAATAATTTAATTTTTTCAGCTACTACTTTTTATACATCTCTCTTTTTACTCGTGCTTTATGTTTTCCATTTGCTTATTTATCCGTTGAAGTTTTCTGCTTATTTATTTGAAGAAAATTTTCAATTTACTTGAAGTTTATTTTCCAAACACGTTGGTTTTCGTTCCAAACACGCCAATTCGTGACGTAGATAGTACTATGTACCGCCATAGATAGTACTATATATGTCCGCTATATAGTACTATCTGTTTTACGAATTGGCGTGTTTGGAACGAAAACTTCCCACTTTGGAACATAAACTCGTGTATTTGGAACATAAACTTCAAACAATCAAATAAAAAATTCAAATTATCAAAATACTTTCTCTGCCTATCGGAAATATGTTTTGTATTCTTTTTTGCAAAACTAAAAAAGATTTGCAGACACGCTCAAATAAACGTATATCATCTTTAATCCAATTCAATTTTGAATATTGTTTTGGTTTTGTTGGTTATGCGGTATCTGTCGTCGATGCGTTCGCCCATAACCCAGATAATGTCTTTGCCGCTGCACAGCAGCCATTGTCTCTCTTTGTCCAAGAGAGAATATTTGTTACGGGTGAAGAAGTCCGACAGTTTCTGCTTGCCTCTCAGTCCGAAAGGAAAGAACAAGTCGCCTTGTTTCCAGTGTCTTATCGTTAAAGGGAACTGCAACAAATCGTAATCGAACATAGCGATATTCTTACTCTTTGGTATCTTGATAAAATTCAAGTCTCGTAAAATCTCGCAGTGCATTCTCAAAGGCAAAGTCAGATTGGTTTGATAGGCACTCAAAGTGTAGTCTTGTTTTGTTGCGTTGCCGTCTTCTCTTTTTGCGATAAGCAGGTGTTTTCTGTCGATAATCAGACGATATTTCTCACTGTAAAACTGCGTCCCCGAAGCCGTTCCCTCTTCCAATGCCTTACAAATGGAATTGATATTGGTCTCATTGAAACCGTATTCCGAAAAGATTTCATAGAGATATATGTGCAAGGGCGATAGTTTTTTGAGCTTTTCCAACTCTATCTTAATAACGCCGTTATTGTTTATAAGCAGTTCTTGTTTGGTTTTGTCGATAACGGTTCTAAATACCTGCTCGGTCTGTCTCAAACGTTCGATGTCCTTACGGATAATGGTCTCGTAGTTCGGCGATATTTCCCTAAGCAACGGCACGATTTCGTTACGGATTTTGTTACGCGTGAATTTGTTATCGCTGTTTGTGGAATCCTCTACGTAAGGAATGTTATGTTTTTTTGAATACTCGACAATCTTGCTTCTGTATGTGAAAAGCATAGGACGGATAATTTTATTGCTTTTCGGAAGTATGCCGTGCAGTCCCGCAATACCCGTTCCTCGCAAAAGGTTTATAAGAAAAGTCTCCGCACTGTCGTCGCCGTGGTGTGCCGTTGCCAAAAGAGTAAATCCGTTCTCCGCCATAACTTTGTCAAACCACTCATAACGCAAATCCCTTGCGGACATCTCCAAACTCTTTTTGTTTTCGGACATATAAGAATAGGTATCAAACGACTGTTTGAACAATGGGATATTGTTTTTGGTCGCATAGTCGGTTACAAACTGCTCATCTCTGTCGGATTCTTCGCCACGAAGATGAAAATTGCAGTGTGCAATAGCGTAATTGCAGCCAAGACGGGCAAACAAATCCGCCATAACCATCGAATCGATGCCACCGCTGACGGCAAGTAATATTTTATCGGTTTTAATATTGAAAAGAGAATTATCCTTGTTGTATTGCAAAAATTCCTGATACATCTCAATAAATCGTTTTATCAAAAAAATAATGTAAAGTCTCTTGTCGCTTCGGTTAAGATTAAACAAAAAACTTTACATTACATTATTATCAAACATTAATCCGTTACAAATTTTTATCCAAGAAGTTTGTCATCATCTGATACAAGTGATAACGAACGTTTCCTCCGTATATGGAGTGATTTTTATCGGGATAAGTGAATTGAAGGAACTGTTTATTGTTCTTGATTAAGGCATCGGTGAATTTCATCGTGTTTTGCAAATGAACGTTGTCGTCCGCACTGCCGTGAATCAGAAGATAGTTGCCTTCAAGTTGGTCTGCGAAGTTTATCGGGCAGTTCTTGTCGTAACCGTCTGCGTTTTCCTGAGGAGTACGCATAAATCTCTCGGTATATACGTTGTCGTATGTTCTCCAATTGGTAACGGGAGCAACTGCGATTGCGGTCTTGAAGTACTCGTGTCCCCTTGTGATGCAAAGAGAAGACATATATCCGCCGTAACTCCAACCGAAAATTCCTATTCTGTCCTTATCAATGTACGGCAATGAGCCGAAATATTTTGCACTCTCTATTTGGTCTATACATTCTTTGTCGCCAAGGTTAAGGTAAGTGCATTTCTTGAAGGCAGCACCTCTTTTGCCCGTACCTCTGCCATCGACACAAGCAACGATATAGCCTTTTTGTGTCAAATATCTGAACCACATATAATCGTAGAAGCGAGCCTGTGAGTTCAAAACCTCTTGGCTTCCCGGACCGCCATAAACATAGAACAAAACAGGATATTTCTTGTTGGCGTTAAAGTTCTGCGGTTTCAAAATCCAGTAATGCAGCGTGTCACCCAACGTGGTAACGAAACTGCTGAACTCTTTGTTCGGTACGTTGTATTCAGCCAATTGGTCTTTCAATGTTTTGTTGTCTTCCAATGTTACAAGAGTTTTGCCTTTGTTGTCGTTGATTGTATAAACGGTTGGCGTGGAAGCATCGGAATAGGAACAGATGTAATACTTACCGTTGTCGGAAAATGCGGCAGTGTATGTTCCAATCTTGTTTTTGTCGGAAATCTGTTCAAGTTTCTTGCCATTCAGATTTACCTTGAATAACTCTCTATTATATGAGTATGTACTTGCTGCAATGAAGTATAAGCATTTGTCTTTCTCATTGACATAACACAAATCGGTTACATCGTAATTACCTTTGGTTATCGGAGTTAATTGTTTGGTCTTTATGTTCAAAAGATACAAATTCATAAAACCGTTTCTTTCGCTCTTGACAATGGCGTTTTGTTTATCGTTAAGGAAATAAACGTAATCGGGTTCTTCGATGTAGCAGTCGTCTTTGTCAGTCCAGATGTTTTCGCTTTGCATTGTCTTGGTATTGACCAAATACAATTTCAGTTCGTTTTGATGTCTGTTCATCCAAGTGTAACATAACTCATTATCGTTTTTCGTCCAAGACATACGAGGCAAATAAATATCGTTATGGTCTTCGATATTAATTCTTTTTGCCTTTCCCTCCGCCAAATTATATACATATATATCTACAAACGAATTGTCTTCGCCGGCCTTAGGGTATTTGTACGTGTAGTTGTTCGGATAAATGGAATCGACCAAATAAAAAGGTATGGTATATTCCTTAACATTAGATTCATCGAAACGGTAGTATGCGATTTCTTCCCCGTTGTTACTCCAATAAAAGCCTTTGGTTATCGCAAACTCTTCTTCATACACCCAATCGGTTGTTCCGTTGATGATTTGATTTTTCTTGCCGTCAAAGGTTATCTGCTTTTCGGTCATAGTGTTCAAATCCGTAACATAAAGGTTGTTATCCATAACAAAAGCGACCTTGTCCGCCTTTGGAGAAAACTCTGCCAATCTAACCTTGTTTTTTCTTAACTTGATAACGCTTTTGTCTTTGACATTGTAGATATAGTAATCGGCAATGTAGGAACGGCGATAAATGTATTCGGGATTGGCAGCCAAAAGTATTTTCTCGTTATCCTTACTTATGGCATAATCGACCACAACGCTGTTTTTGTCCAACGAAAGAGTGGAGAAATCAACCAAATAACCGATTTTCTTACCGCTCTTGTACTCGTATTGTTCGATACCGCTGCGGGTGAATATGCAGTAACGCTCGCCGTCTGCCATTGAACGTATCTCACTTATACCTTTAAGGCGGAATGTATAATTCTGCCAAATGTCTTCCAACGTAATATTTTTTTGAGCATTGACACCATAACAACAAATCAATGCAAGTAACGAAAGGATTATTTTTTTCATGTGTTAAATATGTGTTTTGTTATTTTCTTTCATAAGAACAATGTTATTCTACATAACTTGATTAAACCAATATGTGATACTGCAAAATCAGTGTTAAACATTATCAAATTAGTATTAAACATCAATAAAATAGTGTTAAACACCGGTAAAACGATGTTTAACACTGCTTTTATATTAATCCATTAAATTATCTATAAGAATATCTTCGTATTTCAGAAGCGGGTCGATGTTTTTTCTGCCCTCAGGGAAAAGTTGGCTCAAAACCCATTTATCTATATCGTTGGAGAAACGATATTTGTTCAAAGCCAAACGATGTACAAATTCAGTCATATACTTACCCCAAACAGTCTCGGTGTGGGCACGATAATATGTTTGCAAAGCGTCTTTGTATTCTTTCTTTATCACACCTTTGTCATCATAAATGCTTGTATTCTCCAAACCTTTGGTAACAATGAAACAAAGTTCTTCAATCTCGCGCGTAACCAAATCGTTTCTCGAAAAATCTTTCACTCTGTCCAAAAGTTCATCACGCCATTGGATACGAGCCATAAGTTCTTTGGTACTTATAGTTTGTTTTGCGTGCCAATAAGGAGGAAACAACTGCCAATCGGCAGGATAATCGTGTTCTTTTATCCAACGAGAACGATAAAAACGATAATCGTCCGTAAGATATTTCTCCAATTTGTCAAACAAAAATCCCGGCTGCACTTCCACTGCATAAGAAGTGTCTTCGTACGAACGAACACGATAACCGTATTTTGCATATTCTTTTTCAAAGGATTTCATTCCGCTGCGAATACCACCGATAACCTCTATATCGTTTATTCTCAATGCACGGATTTGTTCATCAGACCAATGAACATGAAGAGTATTGGTTTTGTCTTCACAAGAAAGTTCGTGATAATAATAAAGCAACTGATAAGCCCAATCGGCACATTGTTTATCGTCTTTGAACTGAGATTCAAACAAGGCTATTGCCTTATGGATAACATCTCTTTCGGTAAAAGGAAGTTTTGTTAAATCTTCTGCGAATTTTGTTAATTTGGCATCATCAAGGTATTTGGTATTCTGACAATAAGCACTGACACCTATTAACATTATCAAAGCAAAAAATATCTTTTTCATATCTTTGTTGTCGTATTTGCGTATTACATACTTCTTTCAGCGTGCAAAGATAAGAAAATATTTGTTTATATGTAAAAAGTTTGTGAAAATTAAACGTTTTTTCACTTAATCGTCAGAAAAGTTACCACAAAAATTAGATTTTTAGTAGCTGTTGTAAGGCGAAAATATGAAAAACTTTGGAGGATAAAAAAAATAATTGTAACTTTGCAACTCCATATTATACTTTTTATAAGAGATGAATAAACTTAGTTTATCAAAAATTTTAGACATTCTTGCGATGATTGCCATTGTTGTAATCTTTGCCGTTTATATCTTCAAGAAGCCTGCGTTTGAAATCACAGCGATTTCGTTGATAGTTATTGCCATTTTGAAGATGGTGGCTTCGATGTTAAAGGCTTCGTATTTCGGCAGATTATATAATGAAACAAAACAAGAGAATGATATTTTGAAAACTAAGATTGAGTACTTGGAAAAAGGTATTGATAAAGAAAAGAAAAGAAATAATAATTAAAACAAAAATCATTTTATGGCAACAACAGCTGACATTAAAAAAGGACTTTGCATTGAAATGAACGGTGATTTGCTTACCGTTGTTGATTTTTTACACGTTAAACCGGGAAAAGGCAGTGCTTTTGTACGTACAACTTTGAAGTCTTTCAAGACAGGAAGAACGATTGAACATACATTCCCTTCGGGAACGAGAATAGAGACTGCAAGAATAGAAAGACGACCATATACATTTTCTTACAAAGACGATTTGGGCTATCATTTTATGCACTCTGAGACTTGGGAAGAAGTTACGATACAAGAGGATATAATCAACGCTCCTCAATTTCTTATGGAAGGTCAGGCAGTGGAAATGATTGTTCATGCCGACACGGAGACACCATTGACTTGCGAATTGCCTGCATTTGTTGAGATGACAGTTACTTATACCGAACCCGGCGTTAAGGGCAACACTGCAACCAATGCTATGAAAGATGCAACGGTAGATACAGGCGCAACAATCCGCGTACCTTTGTTTATCAACGAGGGCGAAAGAATTAAAGTTGATACCCGTACCGCAGAATATTCTGAAAGAATAAGATAAGGAGAACTCGTTAAAATTCGCCTTAAATTCTTGCGAGATACATTGAACTTTGGCGATGCTCTCATTAGAAAATTATGCACATTCAAAGATGTTTCCATTAAAGGTGAACTATATTCACGGGAGTTTAACCAACGTTTTAAGACAGATGGTGCGGTTTGCTCTCTTAAACAGGACACAGAGGGAAAGTTTGACTTCAAGATAGACGGTGTTTCGCATGTCAGTTGGTTCAGACGTAAGAAAGACGAGTTAATGCAATCATTGGGGATACCAGCAAAGAGAGAAAATAAAGGTATTAGGTTGTAAATCAAAACAAAGTCCGTGATAATGGGATACCGTATCACGGATTTTTTGTACTTTTGTGTAAGATTTAGATAAAAACAATGGAAAGAACAGATTTCATAGAAAGCAGGATAGATGTCGTTAAGAACATTTATACACTTTACTCTTATGCTAAAAGTACCATTTCTGAAGATAGGGAATGGGCTTTGCAACGATTTCAAAGAGGGAAATGGTATGTTGTTGAAGCATTTGGTAATTCATTGCTGTTTGCTCCAAGTCGTTTTGTCGGTTACAAAAACAATACGAGGGAAAAGCATACTGCCAATCATGGAGATGGAAGGCAGACCAATAATAAATTTCGAGAGCTGAAATTATACAAAGAGTTTGCAGACGAATATCTTTCAAGGCAATTTGAGCTTTTCATGGCAACATTGGGCTTAGAAAAAGATTCTGCTTGTTTCCTTATTCCTAACGATTGGGATATTTCCGATTTACAACGTCAATATAAATGCTATTTTATATGCCCTACTCATTGTAAAGGACAAAAAGAGGTTGCTTGGAAAAGTTTTCTTTCGCATAATCTCATGTCTATCGGATGGAATCATACTGATTACACAAACTATACCATTGACGAAATCGAACAGGAATACAAAGACATTCCTACGGCAATAGGACCATTCACTCTTCTAAAACAAATAAAGGAAGGGGATGTAATCTGCTGTACAAACAATAACTTCGGCCTGTGGGGTATTGGAATTGCTTTATCTCAATATAAATATAAGGAAAAGATTCATTATGCAGGAATAGATGAAGATGACAATGAATCTTATTATTCTCATTATGTTGATGTAGTTTGGCTTTGTTTCAAGGAGCAAGGATACATCCCTGCTTCTGAATTTAACATACTGCCTTCTGAAAAGCAATGGCCACCTTATGGTACATTAAATCAAAAAGACGATATACCACAATACATATCCAATTTTTTACTACACAATAGCAGCATCAATATGGAAGAACATCAATACGAAAAATACATAAAGTTGTTAGAAGCAAATAAGAACCTTATTCTAACAGGAGCACCAGGAACAGGTAAAACACACTTGGCAAAGGCAATAGCGGAGGCTATGGACGCAGAGTATGATTTTGTCCAGTTTCATCCATCATACGATTATACTGATTTTGTAGAGGGATTACGTCCAACTCCACCCGACAATAACGGTAATATTGGGTTTGAAAGAAAAGATGGTGTGTTTAAGACTTTTTGTAAACGTGCAATAACCGCGACAGAAATATCAGAGAACGAAACCTTATTTGATGGTATTTACAATGGTATAGTTGCAGATATTAGAGAGGGAAAAATAACATCATATCAAAGTCCAAAGGGAGAGAGTTATCCCGTAAAAATAAATGAAAAAGGACGTATAGAATATAGGGTAAATAGTCCAAGAGCAGAAAAAGAAGAGAATATAAAATTGATGTATGATGATTTGGTAAGTAGGCATATTTGGGATTTATCTTCTTTTTCAAAAGATGATTATTGGGCACTGGTAAGGAAGGTATCAAAAAATACGAAAACAATTGATTATGTTGAATATGGCTGGATATTACAAGAGTTGCTAAATAGAACATTAGCAATTCAACAATCTAAAACGGAAACCCCGAATATAAATCGTAAAAAACATATCTTCATCATTGACGAAATCAACCGTGGAGAGATCTCCAAGATATTCGGAGAGCTTTTCTTTAGCATTGACCCTGGTTATCGTGGAAGAAAGGGACTTGTTAAAACCCAATATCAAAATATGATAACGGATAAAACAGACCCCTTCTATGATGGTTTCTATATTCCCGAAAACGTTTATATCATTGGAACAATGAACGACATAGACCGCAGTGTGGAAAGCATGGATTTTGCCATGCGTCGCCGTTTTGCTTGGGAAGAGATAATAGCCAACGAGAATACGGGAATGCTTGATGAACTTCAAGAAATGAAAGATGAAATTGTAGAAAAGATGAAACGTTTGAATGCTGCGATATGGGATGAAAATACCGAAACAGGTATAGAAGGACTTAATGCATCATACCATATAGGCGGTTCTTATTTCAGCAAAATACGACTCTATCTCAATGAAGACCACTCCAACAAGAATGCCGCTTATAGGCATTTGTGGGAGAATCATTTGAAGGGAGTGCTTTTTGAGTATTTAAGAGGTTCTGCAAATGCCCCGGAAAACCTCAAAATGCTGGAACAGGTATATAATAACGGGAATGTTCAATGATTATACTCGCAGATAATACAACATACACCATCAAAGATAACCTTGATGAGTATTTGTCGCTACAGAGCATCACTGACAAAACAATATCCGACTTGTTGAGCGATAGTAGTAACGCTCTGCTTGTATATCCTCATTCTTTTTATCGCTGTGAGGACGAGACCGACAAGCAACTCTTATTGCATCTGCAACTTAACTGGGAAGACAATCAATGTACGGAAGCTACGTTGAATACAGGAAATATCGCAGGCTTTATCAGTGTGAACGGGCAATCCCTCTCCATACATTCTCGCTTCGCAACAAATACTAAGCAGGATTTCTTTTTGCACTATATGCTTCAAAAAGTATTGCGCATTAATCTTGTCAGCACGCTACACGAAGACAGATGAACAAGCGTTTGATTTCCTGTTGTTGCTTTTCCCAAAACTTCTCAACGAGGCGTTAGCCCAAGGAATATATAAAGAATATCAGCGGAATGAGTATAATGACGCTAATGTACGAGGAACGATAGACATCAACAGGCATTTGAAAACAAATTTGCCTTTTAATGGTCGGATAGCATATCGTACTCGTGAATTTAGCCATGACAACCATGTAACTGAACTGATACGACACACCATTGACTATATCGGAAAAACTTCATTTGGGAAAATGTTGTTGGAAAATGATGCTGATACACATACCAGCGTTGCACAAATCATTCACTCAACTCCATATTATAACAGACAGGAAAGAGAAAAGGTTGTAAAAGCCAATCTAAAAGTCGTAAGCCATCCATATTACTCTCGTTATACACCACTTCAAAAACTCTGCTTACGTATATTGAGACATGAAAAGAACAAGTATGGAGCAAAAGACGACAAAATACATGGCGTTTTGTTTGATGTTTCATATTTATGGGAAGAGTATCTTGCAACCATCCTTACAAAACAAGGATTCAAACATCCCAACAATAAGAAAGGAACAGGACGAATCTATTTGGCACCCCCAAATCTGTTTCCACGCTATCCCGATTTTTACAGAGAGAAAGATTCTGTAATTGTTGATGCAAAATATAAAAGGAATATAGATACGAGAGACGATGTTAATCAGATGATTACCTATTTGTATCGTTTAAAAGGGCAAATGGGAGTTTTCATTCTCCCTACAGACAAAGTAAGTACAAAAGAGAGGTATCATTTGTACGGATATGGGGAAGATGTAAATGCCGAATTGCAGAAATACTTCTTTCTTGTTCCGCAGGATATAACGGACTTCAAGACTTTTGCTAAGGAAATCAGAAAATCTGAAAACAAAATTGAAGCAGAATTGTAAACCAGCGTTTTCTTGTTTCAACAAAACTGACTATATTTGCACTATAAAAGAGTTGTTTGACAAAATAGCACCGCAAATCACAGAAATTGCGACTGTTGCCAAGTCATTACCTAACTATCAGGAAATAGTCATCAAATTACTCAATTTCAAGCTATTGACATTTTATCATCGAATTTTTTCTAAAAATATTTGAGGAAAGGTTGAATTAAAAATTCAACCTTTTTATTTTTATTGTTTTTATGGCTTATAAATGATTTGGAATTGATTGAATTTGCAAAACAATGAAATAAAAAATTTAATCCTTACGAACCTTTTTCAGTGTTAAGAGATTCATTGCATTGGAAGAAAGTCCGTGTATTGTTTTCTGTGTAAAACGCAGTACCTCATCGTAATACAAAACAACGACAGGGCTTTGGTCAATTATTATATCATTCATCTGTTTATACAACTCTCTTCTCTTGGTTTCGGTAGTCTCCTTGATACTTTGCTCGTAAAGAAAATCATATTTTTTATTTGAAAAGTGTGTGTAATTCGGTCCAATCGGAGCAAAATTCTTGGAATAGAAAAGCGAAAGATAATTCTCCGCATCAGGATAATCGGCAATCCACGAACCACGGAACCAAAGAGTTTTGCCATGAGCCATACGCTCCCTTAGTTCTGCGGGCGGCACTGTCTCCAACTTGACATTCATTCCCAACAACCCCAATTGCTGCTGAATATATTTACACAAATCCAAATAAGCACTCGTTGTCGAAAGAGTGATTGTGGATTTGGTCTTATAATAGCCGGACTTGATTAACAATTCTTTTGCTTTCTGCGGATTGTATTCATAACCCCTGCTCTGCAAATCCACACCCAATAACGACGGCGGCACAATACCATTCTCCCCTGCAATGCCCACGTTGTTTCGCAAATACTTTATCATCTTCTTTCTATCGAAACCATAATTTATAGCCTGCCGAATAAGTTTATTGTTTAAGGGATTGGCTGCGGAATTATCTATATAAAAACCCAAATATTCAGTATTCAAATACGGCTGCGTCAAAAGATTGATTTTGTCTTTATACTTGGGCTGCAAAGTTCCTTTGCGAGTAAGGATTTCGTCCTTATAATTAGGATCTATACCCGAAAGAAAATCTATATTACCTTTAACAAATTCCAAAAACACACTCTGTTTATCAACAATAAACGAAATATTAACAGCGTCCAAATAAGGTAACGACTGACCATTATCATCTTTTTCAAAATAGTTTTCGTTTTTAACAAACACAAGTTTCACGCCCTCTTTCCAAAACTTGAAGCGAAATGCCCCCGTGCCGACAGGATTTTTACGAAAATCCGCTCCGTAAAACTCCACCGCCTCTTTCGGCACAACGTATGCGTAAGGCATAGTCAATAATCCCAAAAAAGGAGCAAAAGCTTCTTTCAACTCTATAACAAAAGTCGTATCATCTTTCGCAAAAAACGAATATTTTAATTTGCCTTTTGACGAAATTTTATTGTCATTTTGGGAGTTTTTATCATTACTTAAAGACTTAGTCTTATTATTTGAGGACTTAATATTATTGTTTGAAGATTTTTTATCACTAACTGAAAAATTAGTGTCAATGATTAGTGAATTAGTGTTAAACACTGACAAATCAGTATCAGTGATTATTTTAATATGTTCAAATATCCACGCACCGGGCGATGCAACCTTTTCATCTAATATACGATTAAACGAATAAACAAAGTCATTTGCCGTTACCTTACGTGGCTTAGTAAAGCATTTGTCATTATGAAAATAAACGTCATCACGCAAAATAAAAGTGTAAGTCTTTTTATCTTCACTTATCTGCCACGATTTGGCAATGCAAGGTATGATATTCAAATCATCATCTAACTGTACAAGACCGTTATATAGTTGGTTACAAGCCCATATTAACGCTTGGTCTTTCGCAAATGCAGGGTCAAGAGTGGAAATACCTGCACTTTCATTGTATTTGAAAATCTTTTTCGCCTTATCGCTTGGGTTTGTGGTCTTATTGCAAGATGAAAACAAAACGATTATAATCGCAAACAGGCAATAAGACAAAAGAAAATTAAAGTGTAAAAGATGCGTTCTAACCGTCCTCTTACACTTCGATTTTCTAATATGTGGCAAATGTTCTTGCAACCTTGTGATTTTTTTATTTCTTTAACGCATCAAAATTCTTTCCGAACACGCCTTCGGTTTTTTCAACCGTCATAAAGGCTTCGGGGTCTATCGTTTTGATGTAGTGCATAATTTGTACTTTCTCGCTTTTATGAACGACAACCATAAGAATATCCGTATCCTGCTTGCTATACCAACCTGTCGCTTTTAAGAATGTTACGCCTCTTTTTATCTTGTTGCCAATCAAATCGGCAATCTCGGTATTTTTCTTTGAGAAAACCAAAATCTTATAAGTCTGCTTTCTTCCGTCAATAATATAGTCTATCGAGAACGTATAGGTTACAAGCATCAAAAAGCCATAAATGATTTCCGTAATATCGTTGCCCGGAATGATTATCGAAGAACAAATAACGACTGCATCGACAATCATAATAACTGTTCCTAACGATACATTATAATATTTATTCAATATTAACGCAATAACATCGCTTCCTCCCGAATTACCTCCGTTGGAAAGAACGATACCAATACCTATTCCAGATACAACGCCACCAAGAATGGAACATATTGCAGGATCCAAACCGCCTTTGGCTGCATTACCCAATTTAACCAACGCCGGAATGTCTTGTATAACCAATATTTGCTGCATTAACAAAAATATCAAAGATGTAACAACGATACCATAGATATTGTTTATTGCGAATTTCTTTCCTAAGAAATAAAATCCGAAACAAAACAAGACAGCGTTAATAACAAAGTTCGTTAGACCGACAGGAATACCCGTAATGATATATACAATAGAAGCCACACCGACAACACCACCGCCGACAATGTGATTAGGTATCAAGAATATTGTCCATGCAATAACGTACAGCGTAATACCAATTGCTATGGAAAGATAACTCCACAATGTTTTCCAAACTGTCATCTTGAATTTTTCTAACTTTAACTCTGTCATCACAATATTGTTTAAATTTAACAATTTAAGTTTGATTAAATCGAATATGTTCTATATTATTGTTATGTTATAACTCTGTGTTCTTATATCTTATCAAAAGATTGCCCTACGTAAAAATATGTTTTTAATTATGGATAATATCTATTATTTCATTGACCGACAAATTCTCTCCAAGTATATTGCCTTGCTTATCCAACAAAACATTTGCAGGAATAGACTTCAAATTATAAAGACGTACCACACTTGAAGACCAACGTCTCAAATCGGATAAATTATAAAACTTATTCATTCCGTCAGTCTTGACCGCATTTTCCCAAGCAGTGAAACTATCGTCCAAAGATACTGCAACTACATTGAATTTGTTTTTACCTTTGTAATTATTGTATAATCTCACATAATCCAAATTACGATTTCTTGAAATATTATCCCACGACGCCCAAAAGATAACTAATGTGTATTCATTGTGAGGTAATATGGAATAAAGGTTTATATCATCTTTATTCAAATCCTTTAATGTAAAATCTTTGGCTTTACCACTCTGCTCATCTTTGGCGGCTTGTTCACCATCGATTTGAGTTTTCAACAGATGATATTGATACATCGTCTTTGCCTGACCGTCCAAAGCATTAACGGCTGTCGTTCTGTCTTCCTCAGACATATAAGGGTATAAATAGTTGCTTATGATAAACGGAGAGTATATACTGTTTGGGTGAATACGAACATAATCGCTTAAAGCCTGCATAGGATTTTTGTTTCTGTTGCAAGAAGCTGCTATATCCGCAAAGTCATTCTGTACTTTGGAACCTTTTATCGAAACATTGGCAAGGTTCTTTTTATCGCCGTTTATTGTTATGTTGTCATTACCCATAAAGAACGACAAAACTCCGTCTTTCATCGGCAAAGTTATCATACCCATACAAATTTTATCTACCGTTCCCGAAAAAACAAATCTGCTGTTCTTTATTCGTGTGGTGTATGATTCTTTTTTGCCGTTCTCCAAAAGAATATCCAATTTAACTATTCCCTCATTGATACCCTTTATCGAACCATTTATAGTGTAACCTTGGTAATCCAAAAACTCACCAAGTTTTTGTCTAATCTGATTTGTAGTCAAATTGCGTGCGACGATAATTCCGTTTTCATCTACCAAAACATTGTCGGGTATCGCGGTAATCATATAATCTTTAACAGGAGCGGATTCCCATTTCTTAAAATCACATACATTATCCCAAGTGATATTGTCTTCCTTGACTGCTTGCTTCCATTCTTTGGCGTTATCATCCAATGAAACGGTATAAATTCCAAAGCCTTTATCTTTATAAGCATTGTATATAGCCGCAAGTTTAGGGGTATTGTCTCTACATTCGCTGCACCACGAAGCCCAAAAATCTATCAACGTATATTTGTTTTTGCGTATTATCTTGCTTAAATCCGCAGTCTTACCCTCAACACTTTTGCCCGTTATCTTTACCACTTGTTTGCCAACAGCCGTTTTACTTAACTCCTCTTCTCTTTTACGTAAATGAAAATAATAATAACATTTGGTTGCCTTACCTTTAAGCACGTTAAGATGCTTGTACAATGCGTCATAATCCCACTGATGTGCCAAATACGAGGACATTATATCGGGAGAAAAAATATCCTCCGGGTTATTCAACGCCCAATTATCCAAACGCGACAAAAACACATCATTGTCTTCTATTCCCTGCGGATTGACAATAGAATACCAGCGATTTGTCATTAGAGCATCTTTTACCTCGAACTTATTTTTCTTTTCATTTATGGTAAGTTTCATATTCATTGCAGGCTCCAAGTACAATCTGTAAAACTTCATTCCGTTGATACTCAACAACGCCGGCAACGGTTCTTCGGTATAACCTCTGAAAACAAACCTGCCTTTTTTATCCATTAAAACAGAGTCCAATCTCTCGTTTCCGTCAGCCAAATACGTTCTAAGTGTAACATATCCCTCACCTTTTGCTATTTCGCCGTTGATAACATAACCTTTTGAAGTCATCACATATTGCTGACTAAAAGCAACGAAACCTAACAAAATCAATATTACAAATGAAGTTATTTTTCTCATATCCGCTTATCTATTTTAATCAATTCGTTTTTATTTACTTTTATCATCAACGGCTTTCGCTGTTTATCTCAACAATTGTCGTTGCATATCTCTTTTAACGTCTTTGTCTTTAATACTTTCTCGTTTGTCGTATGAATGTTTTCCTCTTGCCAATGCTATCTGCAATTTTGCATAACCTCTTTCGTCTATAAACAACATAACAGGTACTATCGTATAACCTTTTTCTTTGCTTTTGGCTTCCAACTTTCGCAACTCTTTGCGTTGCAAAAGCAATTTCCTGTCTCTTTTAACGTCAAACTTACCGTAGGAAGAAAACCTGTACTCTGCAATATGCATCTGATTGACCCACAATTCCCCGTTAATAAACGTACACCACGCATCGGACAAATTGGCTTTACCTGCACGGATACTTTTTATCTCGCTACCGCATAAAACAATACCCGCAGTATATTCCTGCATAAGAAAATACAAGAAAGAAGCCTTTTTGTTCTTTATCTCCACAATATTTTTGCTTATATCTTTCTTCATACAACGTGCAAAGATACAATTTTTTTCCGATATGATACCAATAACCTTATTTTATTTATCAATGCTTCTTGGATATACCTCAATATTCAAAACAACAGCGAGGAGCGATTTTTTCAATCTGCCCCTCGCTTTGCGGTCAATATCTTTCAATAAAAGTTTATTTTACAATCAATTTTTCTGTTGCGATACCGTTTTGCGTTTTAATTGCTACGTAATAAACACCTGCGCTAAGGTTTGAAGTGTTTATTTCGTACTTTTCAGTTCCTGCATTGGTTAAACTGCTACAACCCCCAAAAGCATAATCACCGATTGAAGTAACACTATAAGTATTGCCATTATATGTAACCATTGCAGGGATATTGGCATTTACTATATTAGATTTTGCATCACTAACCTTAACGGTATTGTTCGAAGTTGTTTCATATTGCAGACTATCCACCCAAAACTGGGTTTGTCCCCACATTGTGCCGAACGCAAGTAGAAACGTCATAAGCACTAATGTCTTTTTTAATACTCTGTTCATTTTTTCTTTTGTCTTAAATTAAAATAACATTATTCGTTATCCGATGTAACAGTTGAAATCATATACTTAAACGGAGACTTGTCTTTTACCGCTGTTGCAGTAATATTTGTATCTTTCCAATGGCAAGGATAGTTTCCGTCAAGTCGAAAATCTGTATGTGAGCCCTTTACATTTGCACCAATGGTCTTGCCCCAAGACAAATTTCCTCCAATCATATTACCTTCATAAGTGGAAAACGGTAAATGGCCTGATGTCGCATTAGGGATATTATCCCAATACACCTTGTCATTGGTAATAATGATAGCCAAACCTCCTTCTACATCAGGGAAATTGGAAACAACTTCTATACGTCTTACATCTTTCCAATAATTATACATCACCAAATTGGAAGCTCCTTGATGTTTAATAATGTCAATGCCTTTGGGTGGTAATTGATTAAAGACACTTACCGGAGTATTAATCTTTGTAGTGGCATATTTCAGTTCTATAACAACAAACTTACCGTCTTTATTTTCTGTTTATTCGTTCCCAATTCGTGTTTATTCATCACTGTTTTTCGCCCAAATAATTGAAGTATTCGTCCAAATAGAACTGATTTTCGTCCAAAACGCACAGAAACGTCATTGCGAGTTGTACAACTCAGAGCCTTTGAGTTGTACAATCCACGACCTCTGAGTTGTACAACTCAACACATCGTTTCTGTGTGTTTTAGACAACCACTTGTGTTTTTTAGACAATAACATCAGTTTTTTATACAAAAGTCTCAAACCATTATTCATAAATCTCTAATCATAAAACCTATTTATTCATTACTCAAAAAAACTATTTCTTATCACCGAAAGGTAAATAAAAAAGGTATGCAGACACACTCAAATGAGCATATCTGCATACCTTATTATATATATCAATTATTAAATCCTTTGTATTTACTATCGCAATATTAAAAATCCCCCACCCCTACGCAGGGTTCTGAATGAGGCAGTTACGTTTTTACTTGTGATATTTGCGTTTGTTTTTGTCATTGTTTTAATTCGTTTAACGGATGCAAAATACAAACTTTTGATAAAACGACAAAAGTTTGAGACGAAAAATTTCATTTTCCTGTTATCCATTTACGTAGTTTCCGACAGGACTATTGCCCGTGCGGGTAGCACAAAAAGAACGTGTGCGCAAGCACAGAGTAGAAGCAAGGCAAGGTGTTATTTACGCACAAGTGTTATAAATTGAAACTGTAATCCGCTCTGTTCGTCGGTGTGCATCTCACTTTTTTCTGTCTCGACCCATTGGCTTTCGTCTATGGTTGGAAAGAAAGTATCGGCATCGGGGAAATTTTTATAAACCTTGGTGATATAGAGTTTGTCGGCTATCGGCAGAAATTCTTTGTAAATAGTGCCGCCGCCTATGATAAAAATATCCTGTTCGTACAAAGGCAGGTTTTTTATCTCCTCTATGGAATGCAGAACTTTCACACCTTCAAAAGCGAAATCCTTGTTATTGGTTACAACAATGTTATCGCGCTTTGGCAACGGGCGTACCTGCAACGAATCCCACGTCTTGCGCCCCATAACAACGGGGTGGCCACGCGTGGTGTTGCGGAAAAACACCATATCGTCGTGCAGATGCCACAGCAAATCGCCGTCCTTTCCAATCTCATTAGCCTGCCCCAATGCAACAATAATGGCAAATGTATTTTTTGTCTTCATCTTCTTTCTGTTATATGTCTGTGATTATCGTACTATACCGCCACATCGGCTTTGATATGCGGATGAGCCTGATAGTTTTCAACGGAAATATCCTCGTATTTGAAATCAAATATGTTTTTCACCTCAGGATTAAGTTTCAATGTCGGTAAATCGTACGGACGGCGGGTCAGTTGCAGTTTGGCTTGCTCTATATGGTTGCTGTACAGGTGTGCATCACCCAAAGTATGGATAAAATCGCCACACTGTAAGCCCGTAACCTGTGCCACCATGGCAAGAAGTATTGCGTATAAGGCTATATTGAACGGCACTCCAAGGAAAATATCCGCCGAACGCTGATATAATTGCAACGATAACTTACCATTGGCAACATAGAACTGAAACAGACAATGACAAGGCGGAAGCCCCATAGCGTCTATCTGTCCCACGTGCCACGAAGAAACAATCAATCGTCGCGAATCGGGATTGGTTTTAATCTGATCCACCACCTCGCTAATCTGATCCACGAAACCGCCGTTCTCCGTATCCCAATGTCGCCACTGGCGTCCGTAAATAGGCCCCAAATCGCCGTTAGCGTCCGCCCATTCGTCCCATATTGTAACTTTGTTGTCGTGAAGATATTTGATGTTTGTGTCTCCTTTCAAAAACCAAAGCAGTTCATGGACAATACTTCTTATATGCAGTTTCTTTGTTGTCAGAAGCGGAAAACCTTTGCTTAAATCAAAACGCATCTGATAGCCGAACACACTGCGCGTTCCCGTACCCGTTCTGTCGTCTTTGACGGTTCCGTTATCCAAAACGTGCTGTAATAAATCAAGATATTGTCTCATTACAATAAATCCTTTCCGATGTCTTTTCTGAAATACATCTTATCGAAAGAGATGTTTTCGATTGTTTTATAACATTTGTCCAACGCATCTTGGATTTTTTCGCCCAAACAAGTAACAGCCAACACCCTGCCACCAGAAGTTACAATCTGATTATCGGCATTTTCTTTCGTTCCTGCGTGATAAATAATGGCATCGAAAGTATTATCTAAGCCGCTAATAACTTTGTTTTTCTCATAACTTTCGGGGTAACCGCCGCTGCAAAGCATAACCGTCGTTGCCGTCAATGGATTTATGTTTATATTGTATTCTTTAAGGCGTTTATCTTTTACCAATGTGAATGCCTCGACAATATCACTGTCAAAACGAGCAAAGACGCTCTCACTCTCGGGGTCGCCCATACGGACGTTGTATTCTATTACGTAGGGGTCGCCGCCGACATTCATAAGACCGAAGAAAATAAAGCCTTGATAATTGATATTTTCGGCTTTCAAGCCCTGTATTGTACGCTCGATGATATTGGTTTTTACTTTCTGCATAAACTCTTCATTGCAGAATGGAACTGGGGAAATGCTTCCCATACCGCCTGTATTCAAACCCGTATCGCCTTCGCCTATGCGTTTGTAATCTTTTGCTTCGGGCAATAGCACGTAATTATCTCCGTCCGTTAGAACAAATACGCTGCATTCTATTCCACTTAAAAACTCTTCTATTACAACTTTGCTTGAAGCCTCGCCGAATTTCTCGTTTTTAAGCATATCTTCCAATTCCTTTTCGGCTTGATTCAAATCGTCTAATATAAGAACGCCTTTACCGGCAGCCAATCCGTCCGCTTTAAGAACGTAAGGAGACGAAAGTGTGCGTAAAAACTCTTTGCCTTGTTCAAGTGTTTGCGATGTGAATGTTGCATATTTGGCAGTGGGGATATTATGTCTTTGCATAAAATGTTTGGAAAAGTCCTTGCTACCCTCCAACTGCGCTGCAACTTTATTAGGTCCTATGACGATAATATCTTTCAAATCTTCTTTTTCGGCAAAATAATCGCTGATACCATCAACCAACGGTTGTTCGGGACCAACCACCAAGATTTTTACGTCATTTGTTTTACAAAAGTCCCCTATTTGGTCAAAACCTTTCAAATCTACGCAATCGCCGTATTGTTTCATTCCGGGATTGCCGGGAGTTATAAAAAACTTATCTGTCTTTGAACTTTTGGCTATAACTCTTGCAAGTGCAGACTCTCTTCCGCCACTGCCTAAAAGAAGTATATTCATAATGTTTATTGTATTATTATCGTTTTATTACTTTTGATTTGCAAAGTTATGAATTTTTCCTCAAATCCTACATATAATCAAAAAAACGATTGAATTATCACCCACAATTAAATTCTTTTTATCTTCTTAGAGTTTTAATTTTTAGAATTTTTTCGTTTATATAAAAAAACTCCCAATTTCAAGCGTTGAAATTGGGAGTTAAAGTGAATTAAAATTACTTTTTCCACCACATTTTCGGATGAATAGTTATTCCTACGCCCCAATATGTTCCGCTTTGCTCTATGCTGTAACCTGTATATTCAGAATCTATCACATACATTTCGTTGAATAAAGTCTGCTCTTCTGTCGTATATGGAAATAATCTATCAGGACATGTAACAGTATCTCTTAAATCTCCTCTTGACAACCATTCTGATTCAAGGCTATCATAAACACTCCTCATTAATTTGTAATCAAACTGTCTTTCAAAATCTTTATAGATTCTTTGATTATCAAAATTATAATCCTCTTCTATAACAACAAACATGGAATCTCTTTCAAAATTTTCCGCAACTGAGAATAAAATCTTTCATTATATTCTTCATCGTCAGCTTTTAACCTATCAACAGTAGCAATAAAATCATCAATACTATTAAACGACAACATATTTACTATATTTCCATTGTTATTATATGAGAACTCTTGAATACCTCTCAATGCAACTGTTTTCGCGTTGGGTTTAGAGGTACCCTCTTCATTAGTACATGAACAATAGAATGCTGATGCTAATACACACATCACTACAACATTAAGTTTTTTAATAATTCGTTTCATATTTACTAAATTTTATTTGTTAAAAAATATTGGCATATATTACAACAATTTTGCGGAAAAACAATAGTAAATAGTAAAAAAATCCAGTTTAATTTTCACATTTAACTTACAAACAAAATGTTATAAGTATTTTAAATAAAAATTTAGTTTTTGTGTTCTGTTAAAAAAGCATATATTTTAAGTAAAAATATTCTAAAAAACTGTATAAACAGAGAAAAACACAATCAATAACACAAATTCAATAAAAATACTTTAACACAATTATATTATAAACACCTATATTGAAACTAAGTAATTTTCGTTTATCAGTGTTTAACATTATTTCATCAATGTGAGTGATTATTTTACAGATTAATGATTTCGTCCTCGTCTTTTTTGAAACGAATTTTGTCGTATTTGATTTTGGCTTTTTTATAGCCTTTTTTTGCGGCAAGATTGTAGTAATACCTTGCACGAATAACGTCTCTTTGAACCGCAATGCCGTAATAATAACAATCTCCTAAGGCGTCCATTGCCAAAGAAGCATCGCAACCAGCTGCCATTTCGTACAACTCAAAGGCTTTCAAAGTGTCTTTTTTGACACCTCTGCCCTCTCTGTAACAATTACCTAAAAGCACCTGAGCTTCTGCCAAACCTTGATTTGCCGCTTTTTGGAACCAATAAGCAGCCAACGAATCGTTTTGCTCAACTCTCTTACCCTCTTGATACAATAAACCAAGATAAAGTCGTGCAGCAGGATCGTATTTCTTTGCTTTGGCTTTCAATTGCTCTACGCTTTGTGCGTTTATCAGGGTTGTTGCAAACAATAAAGAAATAAGTGTAATTATATATTTGCTTTGTATTTTCATATCGCTATAATCCTTTTAAGGTTGCAAAAGTACTATATTTTTATAAACCGATAACGATTTTGCAATATTTTATATAATGGTAAGTTTTTTAAGGTCTCTTTTCACCAAAATGAAAAAAACAATATGTTTTTGAAATACCAAACTAAAAAAGCGATACCACTAACACCACAAATGTATTTTGCAAACTTTTTTTGAGAAAACAAAATACATTTGACTTACTATATTGTAGTCTATGTTGTATTGATATACAGCAACAAGGAAGTCTTAAACAACACAAAGAGAGATTGTATATTTACTTGAAATATTGGCACAACTCGTGTTGATTTATTGTGGTTTGTTCTCCCGAGAGCATATTTTTAATAACTATTGTATTGTTGCTTATCTCGTTTTCACCTAAAAGACATACAAACGGAATATTTCTGTTGTTGGCATACTTCATCTGCTTTTGCATCTTTGATGAATCGGGATAAACTTCACACGAAATATTGGCAGAACGTAAATTCTTGGCAAGTTCCAAACACTTCTCGCTCTCCTTTTCTCCGAAATTGATAAACAAAACATTGGTAGCCGTCTTTATATCCTCAGGGAATAAATCCAATTCTTCCAAACAATCATAGATTCTATCTGCTCCAAACGAAATGCCAACGCCCGAAACATCTTTCAATCCAAAGATGCCCGTAAGATTATCATAGCGTCCGCCACCTGTTATGCTGCCCATTGCAACGTCATCAGCCTTCACTTCGACAATAGCACCCGTATAATAATTCAAGCCTCTTGCAAGTGTGATGTCAAACTCTACGTTATCGATGCCGACAGTCTTGCATTTGTCAAGTACATATTGAAGTTCTTCAAGTCCTTTTACGCCTTGCTCGTTGGTTGAAACGAATGTTTTAAGAGTGGAAATCTTTTCTTCGTTGCTTCCTTTAATCTGCAATATAGGGCGAAGCGAAGCGATGTCGTCATTTGTAAAGCCGTCTTGCGACAACTCCTGTTCAACTCCATTCAAACCAATCTTATCCAATTTGTCTATCGCAACGGTTATCTCGGTTATCTTGTCTTCGTGACCGATAATCGAAGCGATTGCAGCAAGTATTTTTCTATTGTTTAACTTTATTGTAACGTTTAGCCTCAAACGGTTGAAGACTTCCGATATTATTTCCAACAATTCAACTTCGTTCATAAGAGAATTGGAGCCTATAATGTCGGCATCACACTGATAGAACTCTCTGTATCTTCCTTTTTGCGGTTTGTCTGCACGCCAAACAGGTTGGATTTGGTAGCGTTTGAAAGGAAACACAATGTCGTTTTGGTGATTTACCACGAAGCGGGCGAAAGGTACTGTCAAATCATAGCGAAGACCTTTCTCACAAATCATAGAAGCCGCCTTATTGATACGGCTTTGATTGATTTCCTGCTCAAACGATGAGAACTTTTCCGAACGCAGAAACATTCCCGAATCAAGTATCTTGAACAAAAGTTTATCGCCTTCCTCACCATATTTGCCCATAAGCGTGGAAAGATTTTCCATCGCCGGCGTTTCTATCTGCAAAAAGCCGTGCGATTTATACACAGATGTTATTGTATCGAATATATAGTTGCGTTTCTGCATCTGCAACGGCAGAAAATCACGAGTTCCTTTTACTGCTTTGTATTCCATAATTATTTCTTTTTCAAGTTAGCAATTGACAATATCACACCGAGAGCCACACCCAACAACGCTGCAAACAATACTCTGAACTGCGGCGGAAGTAAAAAGGTTATCGTGTGTGCAGGATACCAAAAGAACGGTATTGTTTTCTTGAAAACAAAGTTCCATTGAACATCCCAGTTAAGATTTTTCAATATGCTGCCAAAAGCAATAGGTGTGAAGAAGCCTTTAAGCGTGCCGCCGGTTTGAAGAATATGCGTGTCGGTGATTTTATGTACGGTCATAAAGACAGGAGCAAAGAATGTGTTCATAAAAACAGAGACACAGAAAGCGTATAACAAATTAACGCCGAAACAATCAGTAACGTTCGTAGCGTTTAATCCGTTAAAACCGCATACATTCAAGAAAGCGAAAACGCCGTTTGAGAAAAGCATCATTGCAATAGAGATACAAGTTCCCAATACACCCCATACCAAGAAACGAGGCATAAGTCCGAAGCCTTTTTTGTTATAAACGCCTTGCGAAATCCTTAAACCTATACATTCGCCCATTGTGGAAAGGATACCGAATTTCAAGAAAGCCATAACGAAACTTCTCCAATCCTTAGCCGCACTCCAACTCAAAAACCACTCTTTCACAGGCTCTACGAACACAAATATCGCCACAAAGCACACAAGTCCGACGATAAAATACAAATCTTGTCTTTTCATAGTTTTATTTCTTAATTTTGAGTTGCAAAATTACTAAAAAATACTTGATTTTCCGTTTATTTATTTGAATAACGATTGTGATAACCTTCAATAATTTAATTTTTCATCTCTACCGTTTGAAGAAAATTTATGAATCAGACTGCTTAGCGTATGAATCATAAATTTGTCAGTCTGATTCATAAGTTTTCTTCCCTGCATAGTGTTGAAATATCAAGACAGAAAACAGAAAAATCTTAATGCATTAATTGAATAACCGAATATCTTAACGAAAAATAATTTATATGGAAATCAATAAAGAATGAAGTAATACAAAACAAGACACAAAAACATTGCTTTGTGTCTTGTTGTTTTATACATATAATAATATATACAGACTATTTTTTGCCTTGATTAGCCACAGCGTCCATAAGAGCTTTAACGGTGGCTTCGTCTGCCAAGAACTCATCTTTAACAACGTTCATATTGTCGTCAAAAGTGAAAACGTAAGGAATACCTGTCGGGATATTGAATTTGATAATCTCGTCTTCGCTCATATTTTTCAAATTCTTGACAATACCTCTAAGAGAATTGCCGTGAGCAGCGATAAGAATAGTGTCGTGATTCTTAAACTCAGGCATAATAACTACGTTGAAGTAAGGCATACAACGTGCAATGCAATCTTGCAAAGATTCTGTCGTAGGTATTTCGTTAGGATTTATTCCTTTGTAACGAGCATCGTTTCTTGGATTTCTTTCGTCGTCGTCCTCCAAAGCAGGTGGCTGACAATCGAAAACTCTTCTCCATTTCAATACTTGTTCGTCGCCGTACTTCTCTGCCGTCTCTTTTTTGTTCAATCCTTGCAATTGTCCGTAATGTTTTTCGTTCAAACGCCAAGATTTATAAACAGGCAAATAATCCAAATTCATTGTATCCAACGCTATGTTCAATGTTTTTATCGCACGTTTCAGATAAGAAGTAAAACATATTTCTGGAATTACATTATATTCTAACATAGCCTTGCCTGCTTGTGCGGCTTCTTGTTTTCCCTGCTCAGATAAATCAACATCTTTCCAGCCGGTGAATAAATTCAATTTGTTCCACTCGCTCTGACCGTGGCGAACTAAGATTAATTTTTTTGCCATAATTGTCTAAATATTAAAAATGGTTATTTATTATTTTTTTAGTAGTTTCAAATCAAGTCTCTTGCCAATATCTTTTTTTAATGTGTAATACACGATGATTATTCCCGCAATTACGAAAGGAATGGATAGTATTTGTCCCATATTCAATGCCAATGCTTGTTCCCAAGCCTCTTGGTCGTTTTTTAAGAACTCTATCAAAAACCTCATACCGAATACCAAAATCAAGAACAACCCGAAAATAAATCCTTGATGCAATCGGTCTTTCTTTTTGGCAAGAAGAAAATACAATACCAAGCCTATAACCAAGTACGATAAGCCCTCATACAACTGCGTCGGGTGGCATGGTATGGTTTGGTGGTCTCTAACGAATATGAAACCCCAAGGTAAGGACGTTTGTACTCCATAAATCTCGCTGTTGAACAGATTTCCAGTGCGTATTGCCAAACCGGCGAAACATATTGCGATAACCAATCTATCCAATATCCACATATAAGGTATTTTGGTTTTACGTTGATAAATCCAAACGGCAAGAAGAATACCTATCGCCCCACCGTGAGAAGCCAATCCCTGATAGCCTACGAATTTCCAACCTTCCGACGTCTGTACCATAGGAAGAACAATCTCTGTTATGTGGTGCAGATAGTATGACGGTTCATAAAATAAACAGTGCCCCAATCTTGCACCGACCAAAACGGCTATAAACATATATGCAGCCAATTTGTCAAGATAGGAAGACTCAACCTTGTCTTTTTTGAACAGATGTTGCAACAACAAATACGAAACAACGAAAGCCAATGCGAACAAGACACCGTACCACCTGACTTCGATACCGCCCAATTTACAGATTATAGGCGATACGTCCCATGTAACAAAAAGATTAATCATATTCAAAATATTTTTTACTCAAAAACGCTGCAAAGATACAAACTTTTTATTTAACACTCATTAAACATCATTGAAATAATAAGTGCCGTAATTTTGCAAGTGTGTGTTTTCAAAAAATTAGTGTCCGTAATCAAAAAATTAGTGTTAAACATTATTCAAACAGTATTAAACACTAATTTACTAATGTTAAACACTGATTTTTTATTATGGGTAATTGTTTTTCTTTTAGCCTACAATAAGTTTCGTAAGCAGATATCCGCCACCTACAAGCCATATATATAGTAAAAATGCCAATAAGAAAGGTTTGGAACCGGTGGCACGGAATTTATCTATTCCCGTATCGGCACCAAGAGCGGTCATTGCCATAGTAAGCATAAAGGTATCAATCCATTCGATAGCCCCATTAAGAGGAATTTGTTTAACAGAAGGAACACCCAAAAGGTATTGAATTAAGGTGTTTAAGCATATAATTCCTATGAAACCGAAAGCGAACCAAGGAATGGTTATCTTGGATTTGCCTTCAATCTGTATGCCTTTGCGTTTTCTTGCATAAGCAAGACAGAAGCCCATAATAACTAACGCAGGAGCCAACAATATAACTCTAATCATCTTTGTTATGGTTGCCGTACAAGCAATGCCAAGTGTGTCGGCAGGGTCCATTGCATTGCCCGCACCTGCCACGTGAGCCACTTCGTGCAAAGTACTTCCGGTGTATATGGCGACGCCGGTATCTGATAAAGAAGAAAGCCAGCCTAAACGATACATGATAGGATAAAGGAACATCGAGATAGTGCCGAATATAACTACTGTTGAGACAGCGACAGCCGTTTTGTTGCTTTCGCATCTTACCACAGGTTCGGCACCAAGAACGGCAGCCGCACCGCATATAGCACTACCCGTTGAGGTCATAAGTGCCGTATCCGAGTCCATTTTCAAAAGTTTTCCCAATACAACGCCAAGCAATATGGTAAAGGTAACAATGATGCAATCTATAACAATTGCAGGCATACCAACGGCAACAACTTGCGATAACGTCAATCTGAAACCATAACATACAATACCTGTTCTAAGTATTTGCTTTGTGCAGAATTTTAACCCTTTTGCCCAACTGTCTGGTAATTTTTTGCGGAAAGTATTGGCGTAAATCATACCGAGTATAATGCCAATGATAAGAGGACTGAACGATATGGCTTTCATCCATTTTGTTTGAGCCAATAGTACTGCTATAATGGAGATTGCAGTGATTAGCAAAATGCCGTAAAGCGTATGAATTTTTTCTTGTTTGTTTTTCATATTGTTATTTTTTGTTTGTTTTATGATTCGTAATATAATGGTTTTTTAGAAACTATCACCGACAAAGAAAACTCTTGTCGGTGATTTGTTTATTAGAAACATTTTATTAAGGAGAAATTTAGATTATTTCTACAAATGTGCCGAAGCCTTGACAAATGCAACGAATATTGGCGAAGGACTTTCCACCGTCGAAGCGTATTCAGGGTGAAACTGGACACCTACAAAGAACGGATGATTTTCTATTTCGACAACTTCCACCAAATTGGATTGGATATTAGTACCTGTTGCTTTCATGCCCGCTTTTTCAAACTGTTGCTTGTACTCGTTGTTAAATTCGTAGCGATGACGATGTCTTTCGGCTATATCACTTTTGCCGTAAGCGGCATATATCTTCGTTCCTTCCAATAGATGACAAGGATAATTGCCTAATCGCATAGTGTGTCCCATATTGGAGATTTTTTTCTGTTCTTCCATCATCGAAATGACAGGATATGGAGTTGAAGGCTGCATCTCAACACTGTTTGCACCTTTTAATCCCAACACATTTCTCGCAAATTCAATAACGGCACACTGCATACCTAAGCAAATACCTAAGAATGGAATTTTGTTTTCTCTTGCATATTGGCACGCAACCAATTTACCTGCAATACCCCTCGAACCAAATCCCGGAGCGACCAATATACCGTCCAATCCCTCCAATAGTGATTTGACTTGTGTTTCGCCTTGTTCCAAATCTTCGGAGTGAATCCATTTGACATTGACTTTGGTCTGTGTTGCAGCACCTGCATGAATGAAAGACTCGGTTATGGACTTGTATGCGTCGTGCAATTCAACGTATTTGCCAACCAAACCTATCGTTATCTCGTTTTGTGGATTGTTATGCTGGTATAGAAATTTTTTCCAAGAGGTTAAATCAGGCGTTGGAGCGCTTGTTACTTCCATAAGTTTCAATACTTGCGTATCCAAACCCTCGTTCTGCATATTCAAAGGCACTTGATATATCGTTGCAGCATCGATAGACTCTATAACGCTCGCTTTATCAACGTTACAAAACAATGATATTTTGTCCTTGACGCTTTGTGTCAAAGGTTTTTCGCAACGACATACTATAATATCGGGCTGAACACCTATGGAAAGCATACTTTTAACCGAGTTTTGCGTAGGCTTGGTCTTCAATTCACCTGCTGCTGCCAAGTAAGGTACAAACGTCAAATGAATAACTATTGCATTTTTGCCGAACTCCCTCTTTAATTGTCTTACAGCCTCTACGAAAGGCAGCGATTCTATATCCCCTACAACACCGCCTATCTCAGTAATCACAAAATCATAATTACCCGTGTTGCCAAGAATCTTTATTCTGTTTTTTATCTCGTCCGTTATATGCGGAATAACCTGAACAGTGCTTCCCAAATATTCGCCTTTGCGTTCTTTTTCAATGACGGAACTGTAAATTTTTCCTGTTGTAACGTTATTGGCTTGTGATGTTCGTACATTGGTAAAACGTTCGTAGTGTCCCAAATCCAAATCTGTTTCGGCACCGTCTTCGGTAACAAAGCACTCGCCATGTTCGTACGGATTCAATGTACCCGGATCGACATTGATATATGGATCGAGTTTTTGGTTCGTAACTCTGAAACCGCGTGATTTTAACAACAAAGCCAACGAAGAGGATATGATACCTTTACCAAGTGAAGAAGTAACACCTCCTGTTACAAATATATATTTAGCATTTACCATGATTCTTTGTTTTTATGTACTCCAAGAAATAAAGTACTCATTTATGGGTTGCAAAATTACTATTTTTTCTTCATTTATGCAGTATAAAATCGAATTTATTATCAATAATCTTTTCAACTTACTTTTTATTAAACGTTTTTTTAATAAATCAAAAGTCATTGCAGTAAAATACCACCGCTTGCCGAATTTTGTTTTTTTAGTGTTTATAACTAATTCGGCAAACAGTGATACTATTTCAGCAATTATTAACACTAAATTATTTAATAATCGTTGAAAGTCTTTGTTTTGTGTAGGTGGTGTCGTAATCCATAGTGTTAGCCAATCCCAACAATAAAGTATCTGTTTTGTTATTGTTGGTAAAAACAATATATGAATAACTCATTTTCTTTGAATCGAAATAGCCCGTCGAATCAAAACTTATATTGTCTTGTTTTGTGGCGTCCCAATACGGAGATATATCTATCGTTGTGCCACCATTGGAGGGATTGATAATAAAATACACATTACCTTCCTTATTCAAATACTGGCTTGCCAATAGCGATATTCTCTGATTGCAACCGATACAACCTTTTTCACCGATAATAAAGATACAATTCTCTTGACTTAAATCGATATTTTTGAAATTCTTTTGTGCATATTTTAATACGCTGCTAAGTTCTTTGTTTTTGCTTGCACAACTAACAAACATAATACTGCTCGATAATGCACATAACAAAAGCAACGCTTTTATAATTCTCGTTTTCATTTTTTACAAATTAATATTATATTTTTGGAATAATCTTATAATCCGCTAAGAATAAAAAGTTTATGCGGAAAGTTCAAGAACGAGGTAATGAGTTGGCAACTGTTCTGATTTCTACATACTTGCGTGATTTGCATTGATGTACAACTCATCTTGGAACAAAGG
>OMYR01000011.1 GCA_900315335.1 uncultured Bacteroidales bacterium | reverse complement strand
GTCTTTGTAGCTCAGTTGGTAGAGCAATTGACTCTTAATCAATGGGTCCAGGGTTCGAGTCCCTGCAAGGACACTTTTTTTTTGCCACTTTAGCTCAGTTGGTAGAGCAACGCATTCGTAATGCGTAGGTCAACAGTTCAAGTCTGTTAAGTGGCTCAGCAATGCAAAGGTGAGTAAAAGATGAGGCAAGACAACGAAAGAAGCGTACCTTGTGCATTCGTTTAACAATCTAAAAGTCAATATTCAGTCTATGATTGACACAAATCAGATAAAACATTTAGTTAATGAAATCTTTGATAAGATAGTAGGTTTTCGCAGACACTTCCACGCCAATCCGGAACTATCCAAACACGAAAAACAAACCTCTGAATTTATTTGCCGTCAGTTGGACAAAATAGGCGTAGAATACAACAACAATATTTACGGCTACGGCATTTACGGATTTATCAACGGCAAAAATCCCGATAGTCGTTGCGTGGCTTTACGTGCCGATATGGATGCTTTGCCAATAGAGGAAGAAACGTCTTTGGAGTGTAAGAGTTTGAATCACGGAGTTATGCATGCATGCGGACACGATTTGCACATGGCTTCCTTGCTTGGAGCGATAGAGATTCTCAACAAGATGAAAGATAAATTCGTTGGAAGAGTTATGTTTATCTTTCAACCGTCGGAGGAGGAATATCCGGGCGGAGCAATATCAATGATAAAAAACGGAATATTCAACGACATAAAACCCGATGCGATATTGGCTTTTCATTGTACGCCCGAACTTGAATGCGGACACGTAGCCATAAGAGAAGGTAAGATGATGGCTTCCACCGATGAGATATATATAACCGTCAAAGGTAAGGGCGGACACGGAGCGACGCCACACTTGGATATAGATCCGATTGTTGCGGCATGCAATGTGGTTATTGCTTTGCAGACTATTGTATCGCGTAACGCCAATCCTACAATGCCTACAACGTTTTCTGTAGGAAGATTTATCGCTGAAGGCAGAACGAACATAATTCCAAACGAAGTGAAAATGGATTGCATTATCCGTACTTTTGATGAAGATTGGAGAAAACAATGCCACGCTCTTATAAAACGTATATCCGAAAACACGGCAAAGGCTTTCGGCTGCGAGGCCGATGTTTTCGTTGATCCGGGCTATCCTTTCGTATATAACAACCCCGAATTGACAAGAGAAGTTACTCAAAACCTTAAAGAGTTTTTGGGTGAGGATATGGTACAAAATGCCGATATGAGAATGACTGCCGAAGACTTTGCATATTTCGGTCAGATTATTCCGGCTTGTTATTTTCGCTTGGGAACGCATATAGAAAACAATCCTGTGTATAATCTTCACTCTTCAAAATTCAATGCCAACGAACAAGCGTTAAAATATTCCATAGGTTGCGAAGTCTTTTTGGCTCTTAAATATTTGGAACAATAATTCAATATCTTACAAAACACGGATAGAAAAATATTTTCGATACACAAGGTTGAACAAAATATTTGGCATATCTTTGCAACATAAAACGAGAGAGTAAATGAAAGAGATAAAAATGGTAGATCTGCAAACGCAGTATCTGAATATAAAGAATGATATTGACAATGCTATCAAGTCAGTTTTGGATTCATCTGCTTTTATCAACGGTAAGCATGTTCAAGAATTTTCGTCCCACTTGGGAGAATACTTGGGAGTAAAACACGTCATACCTTGTGCAAACGGTACGGACGCTTTGCAAATCGCTCTTATGTCGTTGGACTTAAAACCGTCAGATGAAATCATTTGTCCCGATTTTACTTTCATATCTTCGGCAGAAGTTATAGGTCTTTTACGCTTGCACCCGGTCTTGGTTGATGTCGATTACAACAGTTTTACCTCAACATTAAAAAATATCGAATCCGCAATAACGGTCAAAACCAAAGCCATAATCCCTGTTCATTTGTTCGGTCAGGCTGCCGAAATGGAAGCCATAATGGATTTGGCAAATAAATATAATCTTTACGTTATTGAAGACACTGCACAGGCATTGGGTTCAGATTATATATTCTCAGACAATACGAAAAAGAAACTTGGAACTATCGGTACAATAGGTTGCACATCGTTTTTCCCAAGTAAAAACCTTGGTTGCTATGGCGACGGCGGTGCAGTCTTTACCAATAACGATGACTTGTATGATAGAATGAAAATGATTGCCAACCACGGTTGCAAAAAGAAATACTATCACGAAATCATCGGTATGAACTCTCGTTTGGATACATTGCAAGCCGCTGTTTTGGACGTTAAACTTAAACATTTGGACGAGTATATCGAAAGCCGTAGAAAAGCTGCCCATTATTATACCGACAAACTTCAAGGCATCGAAGACATCGTTACTCCTTGTGAAAACGCTTATTCATATCACACTTACCACCAATACACTCTTAAAGTATTGAACGGAAAACGCTCGGAATTGAAAGAATTTTTGAATAGCAAGAACATACCTGCTATGATTTACTATCCAGTTCCTTTGCATAAGCAGGAAGCGTTCAGAACCATTGCAAGAACACATTCTTCATTGGAAATATCCGAACAACTCTCACAGGAAGTTTTGTCGTTGCCGATGCATACGGAATTAGATAAAGAGCAACAAGATTATATCATTTGTTCAATAAAAGAGTTTTTCAACAAATAATATCCAAGCACCCTAAACGCAAAATGACGGATAACGCAAGCGAAATAGTTATAAAAGACAAGACATTCAAGAAATATATCAGCAAAGAGGAGTTGCAAGAAATCATATCCAATCTTGCCGATAGAATAAACAAGGATAACGAAAACAAAGAAGAAATACTGTTTATCGTTGTTTTGAATGGTGCTTTTATGTTCGCTGCGGATTTATTCAAACGCATCAAAGGTTTGCACAAGATAACTTTTGTAAAATTCTCTTCGTACGATAGTGTCTATTCCACAGGCAAGGTTAAAAGCCTTATCGGTTTGAATGAAAACATCGCTAATAAGCATATAATTATCGTGGAGGACATCGTTGATAGTGGCAAAACTATGCAAGACTTGCTTAATCAACTCAAAAGTATGAATCCTGCAAGCGTTGATATTTGCACTTTGATGTTTAAGCCAAACAATTTCAAAGGAGATTACAACATCAAATACATCGGCAAAAACATCAGCAATGAATTTATAATAGGTTACGGCTTTGACCTTGACGGCATAGGCAGAAATCTTCCCAATATTTATCAATTGAAAAAGTAGCGATATATACGCTTAATTATATTTTGTCTCTCATTATCAAATTTGATGATTATGTTTGAAGTGTGTGCAAAATTATATCTGAAAGAAAGGAAATTGTTATACAATAAACATATGAATGCAACTATAACATTAAGAGATTATATTAAAAAAGGTAAAGTATTCTCTATCCCCAATTATCAAAGAGGTTATGTTTGGGGCAAAAAAACATCAAAGGCATAGACTCTGTTTCATATATGATGGAGTCATTGCTCAATGGTTTTAAAAATAAAGCCGAGATATTCATTCAAGGAGTTACTGTTTCAGAAACAGATAATAAGATAGAACTGATTGATGGGCAGCAACGGACAACATTTTTCTATTTGCTTTTAAAATATCTTGATTGCAAAGAGAAATTCACCATAAGTTACCAAATTAGAAAAAAGTCTGATGAGTTTTTGAGCGAATTAAATTTACAAGAATGCGATGATTCTGAAAATAAAGACGAAGAATATCAAGATATATTCTTCTTTAAAAAGACACTTAGAATCATTAATAAGTATCTTTCAGAAACAGATAAAGACTTGTTTCTAAACTATGTGTTAGACAGTGTGAAGTTTTTGTATATAAATATTCCGAAGGATAAAGCAGAAAAAGTCTTTTCAATGATGAATGGTAATAAAGCCCAAATGCAAGAAGAAGAGTTGATTAAAGCAGAATTACTGCGTTTATCATCATTAAACGATTCTTCCGACAATCAAGACGACAAAGAAAAATATGCAATAGAATGGGATAATAATATGTTGCGTAATCGCTATGCACGAGAATGGGACAAATGGCTTCAATGGTGGAATAGAAAAGGTTCATCCGACATTTCGAGTGATTGTGTCTAAAACGGAGAAAACTGCCGAACAAATTGTATATTTGAATAACCACAAACAAATGT
>OMYR01000027.1 GCA_900315335.1 uncultured Bacteroidales bacterium | reverse complement strand
TTTTTTTTACACTATAAAATTACAACAATTTTCGCTAATCACCAATTTTTTAGACGATTATATTTCGTCGAACTCACGTTATTTTATTAATCACTCATATTATTTTAATGATTAGTGATACTAATTTTGCAATCATTGATGTTATAAAATTATAAGCTGTTATGTGAAAATTTTTGCGATTATTGGTAAAAGAAAATAATGTATATAAAGAAAAACGACGTACTATCGAAATAATACGTCGTTTTCTTTTTTATTTGATTTTAAGAAAAAATTCAAAGAAATCAAATTATAACAAAGCAGCCATTCTTTCTGCCAAATCGCAAATACGGTTAGAATATCCGTTTTCGTTGTCGTACCAAGAAACGACTTTAACGAAATTGTCGCTCATAACCATTGTCAATTGAGAATCAAATATTGAAGAATGTCTGTTGTTGATAATATCTATCGATACCAATGGAGCATCGGTGTATTCCAATATGCCTTTCATAGGGCCTTCTGCGGCTTTTTTCATTGCAGCATTGATTTGTTCTTTTGTTGCAGCGTTTTTAAGTTCAACTGTCAAATCAACAACAGAACCGTCAGGAGTAGGAACACGCATTGATATACCGTCCAATTTACCTTTCAATTCAGGAATAACTAAACCAACGGCTTTTGCAGCACCTGTTGAAGTAGGAATGATACTGCAAGCAGCAGCTCTGGCTCTTCTCAAATCTTTGTGAGGAAGGTCAAGGATTTTTTGGTCGTTAGTGTATGAATGAACGGTGTTCATATAACCTTTAACAACCCCGAAGTTGTCGTTTAAGACTTTTGCGATAGGAGCCAAACAGTTAGTAGTACAAGAAGCGTTTGACACAAAAGTAATATCCTTTGTAAGTACTTCGTCATTTACACCCAAAACAACTGTTGCATCTACATCTTCGGCTTTTGCAGCAGGAACTGTCAAAATTACTTTTTTAGCACCTGCGGCGATATGTTTAGACATCAATTCTCTGGTCTTAAACAAGCCTGTTGATTCTATAACGATGTCTATTCCCAAATCTTTCCAAGGAAGATTTGCAGGGTCTTTCTCTGCGAAGACTCTTATTCTCTTTCCATTTACGATTAAGTAATCTCCTTCGGAAGATATTTCTGCATCAAAGATTCCATGAACGGAATCATATTTTAATAAATGTGCAAGTGTTGCTGCATCTGTCAAATCGTTGATAGCAACAACTTCCAAATTTGTTTTTCTTTGCATGTTTCTGAAAGAAACTCTTCCGATACGGCCGAAACCGTTTATCGCTATTTTTGTCATAATTTTATTATTTTTATGTGTTTGACTATAAATGTTAAAAATATTTTGCAAAAATATAATAATTAATCTGACTGACAAAACATAATTAAAAGTTTTTTTCCAAAGCGTCCCAAAGAGCGTTATACAACAAATCGCCTTCAAGTTGGTAACCCTTAGCGGTCAAATGCACTCTGTCTTTTTGCATAAGGGCGTTACGCAGCAGTTGATTGCAACTGTTTTTGCCACCCATAACTTGGTACATATCCAAATACATGCAGTCGTTTTGTTCAGCCACACGGTTGATTATTTCTACGGTCTTTGTCTGTCGTGGATTAATAGTTCGTCTGTGGTGATAACATTCCACAGGAGTAATCAACAGTATAGGATTTTGAGGCTTGGTTTGGCGAATCTTTTTGACTAATGTCGTCAGATTGTTTTCAAATGTGTTTTCTCCGCCAGGCTCGTATGTGTCGTTAGTACCCAATGAAATTATGATGAGGTCGGTGTTTATGGTTGCAAGTTGAGAAGAAAATTTATCGGCATTAATATATGATAAAGCCGTTGCACCATTTGTTCCCGTAACGTTATAAACTACTCCCGCATCGTCATTGGAAAAATACAATCCATATAAATAGAATGTATCGTTAGATGATTTGGAAATTGTTATGTTTATATCCTGCAAATAATCTGCAAAAACAAATTCCGTGTAGCCTGCATCTTCGTTAATAACTTTTTGATATGCTATGTTGATGTCGTTTATTACGATATTGTCTTTATCAGTCAAGGCAGAGTGATATAATCTCATTCTGTTGAAATCATATTTTATAGGATTTTTGTTATTCACATTAACGTTTATTGTGCTGTTCGGTGAATTGGTGTAAGCAGTTGTCCCCCATAAACCGAGATTAGAGTGATTGGAGGACGACAAAATATTTATCGAATGCCAATCGGGTGAAAATTTTATCTTGTAAGAATCAGGCGAACCTTTTAGAAAAGGCGTTATCATACCACGCGTTCCTTCCAAACCTGCCATAAAGGATTGGAAATTCTTTCTTACCTGACCTGTATATAAATCTGCTTGCAAATGTGAGTCGCCTAAATGCAATATGTTTATTTGCCGATTGCCAAGACGAACCATTTGCGAAAATTTTTTGGTAAATGCTTTGAACTGTGTTTGAGACTCTCCATAGAATGTTATTGTATCCGCTTTTAGTTTGAGAAACGAGTACGTTGGTGTCTCTAACGGCTGCGATAGTGTCTCTAACGAGAATAATGTAAATATGTATAATATGATTAGTTTGGCTTTCATCAAAAATCTTTGCTTAATTGCCCATAGTTATTTTTCTAAATGTTTTTTCCAATGAACCACCTTCGGAAAGATGTTGTATGGAATCGTCAGCAACCAATTGTCCGTTGTTTATGATTATTGCACGGGAACAAACAGCTTCCACTTCCTGCATAATATGTGTTGAAAGCAGAACCGTTTTTTCTTTACCCATTTGACGGATAATTTGGCGTATTTCCACCAATTGATTAGGGTCAAGTCCGGTTGTCGGTTCGTCTAAAATCAAAACCTTAGGGTCATGAATCATTGCTTGTGCAAGTCCTACTCTTTGACGATAACCTTTTGACAAAGCACCTATCTTTTTATTGACTTCTTTTGTCAATCCCACAAGTTCAACCATCTGTTCAACTCTTTGCTTCTTTGCTGCACCTTTAAGATGATGCAATCCTGCGATAAATTCCAAAGATTCTCTGACATATAAATCCAAATACAAAGGATTTTGTTCGGGAAGATAGCCGATAGATGAGCGAACTTCCATTGGATTATCAAATATATCGAAACCACATACCTTTACTTCGCCGCTTGTAGGAGGGATAAAACAAGTAATGATTTTCATCATAGTACTTTTACCTGCACCGTTTGGGCCAAGCAAACCGACAATCTCTCCTTGTGAAGCACTAAGTGAAACATTATCCAATGCTTTTTGTGTGTTGTATATCTTGGTAAGGTTTTTAATTTCTATTGTCATTTTATGCTTTGTTTTCCTGAAATCAGGTGCGAAATTACTAAAAATTCCTTACTTTTGCCGAATAATTCAAAAATAAAATGAAAATTGAGGTAAAACAAGAGGCGAAACTATTGGATTTTGTTCAGAATTATTTTCCGCAAGTGTCTGCAACAAAGGCTAAGAAAATGATTTTATATAACTGCTTTTCTATGCAAGGAGCGTCTTTGAAGTCTTTTGAATACATTCTGCACAAGGGTGACGTGATAGAATACCAACGATACAGCGGAGGAAAGCATATTGCAAAGGAAAAACGAGATATATCTATTTTGTACGAGGATAGAGAGGTTATCATTGTGAGTAAACTTTCTGGTCAAAGCGTTACGGAATACAAGGATAAGAAAGATGATACTCTTTTGAGTATGACTAAATCCTATCTGAAAAACAAGTATCATAAAAACGAGTTGTATGTTGTTTTTGCTCCTCAAACGGACGAAAGTGGCGTGTGTCTTATGGCGAAAAACAAAATGGTACTTAATTGGTTGGAAAAACAAAAAGAGAGTTTTAAGTTTCATATATCCGCTGTCGTGGAAAATCAATTGAAACACAAAAATGATAAAATCAGGTTTTTGGTTGAGGAAAATAATGGAATTTATTCATTGGCGAAGGAACAAAGTGATAAATCTCAAACGGTCTTTTTGCAATACACGACAAAGGAAGATTTATCTATGGGAGACAATGATTATTTCCAAATAGACATTACTCAAACCGGCGATAAACCATATCTTAACCGCTTTTTGCTTTCACAGATTGGTAATCCGGTGTATGGCGACAGCGTTTTTCAAAGACAAAAACAAGGTAACAAAATACTAAGATATTGCATTTATGGTATAGAATTTTTGCGACCAAGTACTAATAAGCATTTGAAAATAGAAACCTCTTTACCAAGAAACTTTACTTCGATTGCAATACCCGTAACTACGAAAAATAAATAAGGATATGAACGATTTAAGAAATAAGACAGAAGAATTTTTGAACTCTTTGTTTGATTATTTGCAGCAAACAAATAATGCAAGAGACGAAAAAGTAAATAATTTGAATGAGAAAATAAATCTTTTGCAGGCAAACGTTGAGAAACTCTTGATGATAAACCGACAGTTATTGGAGCAAAACAATCAGTTGTTGGAAAAAGGTATCAATATGGTATCGGTAAAAGATTCTACATTGGAATTGCAAACGCAAAAAGTTTCTTCGCCAATTGTTTCTACGATTGAGGAAAATTACGTTGAGAAGAAAGAAGAAGAGTGTATCGACACACCTAAAAAGGGTGAAGTTGTAGAGCCTGCAAAGGTTGAACCGCAACCGCCAATAGAAGAAAAACAAGAACCGATACCGACAAAAGAAGATACGACAGAGCAAAAAGAACAAGAACCCGAGCAACCGGAAACGAAAGAAGAGAAGCCGACATCGTCAGTATTGGATTTCTTGCATCAAAGAGTGATGAAAGATAAAACCTTGGACAGAACAGCGATGCAACAAGTATCTATGCCGTCTTCTCAAACCTCTTCGATACGCACTATTACCGAGCAAGTGAAACCAGAGATAAAAACTGATAAACAACCTCGTTCAATCGCAGATACTTTTGAACAAGCGAATAATAAAGACCTGATGTCCGCTATTGGCGTTAGTGAGAAATTTATGTTTATCAATGATTTGTTTTCGGGCAATATAAAAGACTATAATAAATTTGTATGTGATTTGAATGCCTGCTCAACATTCGAGGCATCTATGGATATTGTGGAAACATTCCAAAAGCAAAAACGCTGGGCAAAGACATCATTGGCATACACTACACTTGAAGGCATAATTGGCAGACGTTTCAACTAAAAAGCATTTTTATTGATTGTCAAATTTTGTTGTGTAAGGGATTTATTTGTATTAAATATCGTTGTACTGATGTTAAACACTATTCTATTAATGTTTAATATTATTTTGCTGATGTTAAACACTAATTTGACAATAACACTTAAAAATTATTAGACTATGAATTTGATTGTTTCAGCACCGAGTGGCAGTGGTAAGACCACCATATTGAAGAAGATTTTTGAACTATATCCCGACAAATTTGGTTTTTCGGTTTCGGCGACTACGCGAACCCCAAGACAGGGAGAAGTCAATGGCAAAGATTATTATTTCCTTTCGGCGGAGGAATTTAATAAAAGGATAGAGGCATCGGATTTTTTGGAGTATGAACAGGTCTATGATAATCTTTTTTATGGTACTTTGAAAAGTGAGATAGATAGAATAAACGGCGAGGGGAGATATCCTGTTTTTGATGTCGATGTTAAAGGTGGAGTGAATATAAAAAAGACTTTGGGAGATAAGGCGTATAGTATTTTTATAATGCCGCCGAGTGTTGAAGTGTTAAAGCATCGTTTGGTTAATAGAGGAACGGAGACAGAAGAGACGTTGAATAAGCGTATTCAAAGGGCTGAAATGGAGATAAGTTATGCAAAATTTTTTGATAAAATAATTGTCAATGACGATTTGGCTACTGCTGTTAAGGAATTTTCAAAAGCGGTGGAGAAATATATATTATAGGGTAAGCGAAACGATAATAAGTGGAATAGCGAGAGTTTTTACAAAATCTCTCGCTTATTTTATTTTGTAAAATTTCCTTATTGTCAGAAGGATTTTTGGATTTGTATTGCTGTTTATTTGTGTTGGAGTCGTAGTAATAAAGATTGTTATTAAAGATATATTATGTAAAGTTCTAACAACAAAAAAAGAGATGCTAATTTCAACATCTCTTTTTCAGCGGTCTGGACGAGACTCGAACTCGCGACCCCATGCGTGACAGGCATGTATTCTAACCAAGCTGAACTACCAGACCGTTTCGCTTACTTCAAGATTCATTTTGTCGTATCCCTCAGTTGCGTTTGCAAAATTACTATCTTTTTGAATTGTGACCAAATTTTTTGAGTAAAAAATATGAAAAAAATACATTATTTTCGTTAAGTAGTTGATTTATCGTTGAATTAATTTTAGCGATTATACATATTAAAACAGAGAAAATGGTGATAAATCGGCTTGAAAAACGTAAAAATTGACGTTTTGTTGTGATTAATTTGTACGGAATAGTGAGAAAAAGAGCGAAATATTTTGTCAATCCGTAGTTTTGTTATAATTTTGCAACCTGAATTGTAAGAGTAATACTTTGGGGTTGGGTTGGTTTTGACAGCAAGGTAGAGGCTCAAGCAAGCACGCAGTTACAGGTAACAATTAACTTAAAACTTGGTTACGAAAAATTAATTGGCGAAAATAATTACGCTCTTGCTGCGTAGTCGAAGTATAGTACACTACTCTTTATCGGCACAAGGTTGCTGAGCAAGACGCTCCTGAGAAGATTCCTAACCTTCGGTTTTCTCAATCAAGGGGTGCATCATCAGAAAGGTTTAGTCAGACAAATGCCTCGTGTGTCCGATGAAATTTTTAGAGGCTAAGCAAAAGGAAAGCGTGTCTATTCACTGCCTTGCGCCGACAATTGAACAATAGAATAAGCGTGTAGAAAACTTCGGTTTCTCTTGTTTGGACCAGAGTTCGAATCTCTGCAACTCCACAGGTAAAAATAGAGACATCATTATGAGGTCTCTATTTTTTTGTTGCCGTTTTATAAGTGTTTTTCGTTATTTTCAATTTTATTACAGCCATTTATCGCTTGTTTATAATTATTCGCAATTAGCTTATCACCATTCTTTATTCCCTTGTCTCTATTCATAAAAATAATCTCACTATTCAGTAGATTAGTTAGTGAGATTATTTTCGTAGTGTTAAACACTATTTTCGTTTTAAGTGATATTTGTTTTATGAAAACTTAATCGCTTTGTTTTTATTGCGTATTTCGTTAGTGTTTTTTGTGCGTCATAATATCCAAAACCATATCGTCCATAGAATCCATAGCGTACTTGCCGATGCGACCTACGTCCTCAATGCTTCTGTCTATATCCTTTTCGGCAATACCGTCAGTTGAATCGACCACAATATCTTTCATCGCCAACATAACCGAGTCAAAAGCACTGTTCAAACACGCCGACATCTTTAAAGAACAAGACGGTTTCGCTCCGTCGCAGACCACTCCCGTGATTGTATTAATCATATTGTTGATTGCATAACACATTTGTTGGAACGTGCCGCCCGACAAATAAGTTATACCGCTTGCAGCCCCCATTGAAGCATTCACAACTCCGCACAAAGCCGACAAACGGCCGATTTTACTCTTTATATAAATGCTCATAAGATGCGACAAAGTCAAAGCACGTGTTATGTCTTCTTTCGGAGAGTTCTTTTTAACGCCGAAATAATACACAGGTAAAGTACAAGTTATTCCTTGATTACCGCTGCCGCTATTGGAATAGATAGGAAGCGTTATGCCGTCCATTCGTGCATCGCAAGCCGCACAACTGCGTCCTATAATCTCACTCCTTATGCTTTTATCCCACGAATTAAATAAGTTCTTGCCGATTTGTAATCCGTAGTTGCCTTTCAAACTCTCTTCGCTACACTTACCGTTCAACGCCACCGTGTCGTTTATCCACTCCAAATTCTCTATCGGTTCGTCGGTGGCGTAGTCCCAAATCATTTTGGCGTTAAGTTTTTCCAATATATCGTCCGACGTGCAGTTGTTGTCGGATTGCAAATCTTTATGCAGGATAACTTCTCCGTTGCTTTCTATATGAATAAAATTGGTATGCGTTTGAGCAATTATCGTTTTGGCAAAAGAATCTTTGTTTTTCGCTATACATTCTATATAAAGTTTCTCATCTGTCTGTGCCGCCGACATATTTATAGAATGTGTCTTCAACCAATCCTTTGCCTTTTCCACATTATCTTTTGCGTTTCCCAAAACTTCCAATTCCTTGGACGAATCTCCGCACACCACACCCAAAGCAATCGCTATCGGCAAGCCTACCATACCTGTTGCAGGGATACCGACGCCCATTGCGTTCTTGATAATGTTTTTCGATAACTTTAATTCTATCTCTTCAACTTCTTTGTTCAAGATTTCCTTTGCTTTTGCAACGCAAAGAGCCACTGCAACAGGTTCGGTACAACCCACTGCAACGACTATATTCTTTTGCATCAAACATTTGATACATTCACTATTATCCATATATAAAGACTTTTTTACCCGATATCCGCCACTTTCAATTTCTTGACCTTATTGTCCGTTGCCGTATCGGGATATATTTTTTAATTATTTCTTAAAAACTTTTTTCAAAACATCGCTTCTGAACACATCGTTGTACTGTGAAGCAAATTTCTCGATAGACATATCTTTATTGAACTTCTCTGCGTAATAAACCAATATCACTTCCAATTTCGGAGCTTCGACATATCCCATAACGCACTCCAAATTCGTGAAATCGCCTCGTCTTATCGACATCGAAGGATAACCGCCGCCGTTCTGCCCTTCCCAAATAACTTTCATCAATTCGTGAGTTCCTCCGCGTTTGCCTGCTTTTGCGTTACCCATGTATATACTTTTGCCGATAGTTATTTCATCGGAACTTTCGGCATCGAACTTACAAGGATAATAATAGTAATTAAGTATTGCGGCAACGGTATCGTTGGAGAAAGTTTTTTGGTCTAACACTTTGCACCAGCCGCACCACGACGTATAGCAGTCTATAAAGAAAAGTTTTGCGTCTTTGCCGTCTTTTTGGGACTGATTGATTGCGTCTTGAACACCCATCCAATTGATATTGGATTTTGCTTTTTCATTCTGTGAGAAGCAACTTGTAAATGAAGCAACGCTTAAAACAAGTGCCAACATCAAACCTACTTTTTTCATTATCGTTATATTTTATTTGTTATTCGTTACAAAATCTTTTTTTTCGTCTCGTTTTCCTTTTCCCTTGCCTCTATTATATATATAAAGGTGTCATCTTTTCCTCCTTATACCTTTATTATATATATGATGTCGTCCGTTTTCTTTGTTTTTGCCTACACCTTATATATAATAGTGTTGTTTTTTGTTCCCAAACAGAGGAGTTTTTATTAAATAAAGCCGTTCAAAGGTCTAACGGAGTGCAAAGTTATAAAATAATTGTTTTATGGCAAAACTTTTTCATTGCAAAGCACGAAAACTCTCTTTTTATTTTCATTCTTCTTTCCCGATATTTTACATTAAAAGACTTGATATTTTAATTTTCTTTATTGATATTTTAATTCTTTACTTTGATATTTTAATTCTTTATTTAGATATTTTGATTTTCTACTTTGAAGTTTGTCGCTTGTGCTTTGAAGTTCGTTTCTTGTGCCTTGAAGTTTGTTTTTTTTGCTTTGAAGTTTTACATCAAAAACACTGATATTGGTGTTCAAAACAGCCGTACTTTTTTCCAAGTCAGGCTGACTTGGAAAAGTATTGGACTGACTTGGAAAAAAGTTAGGCTTCGTGGAATACGTTTTCGCCTTCGTGGAGTATGTTTTTCCCATTATTAAGTACGTTTTTCAAATGATTTAATTAAAAAATCAGTGCGTGGAGCGTAAAATGGCGATGAATAAATTAAAAATTCAAGATTTGCATACTTGAAACAGAGGTCGGAGTAAGGATATGTGAGGGACTGAGAGTGTTGCATAAAGAAAACAGAAAGAAAACTCAGAGTTTGAGATAAGGATATGCGAGGTATTGAGAGGAAAGATAATTTGTAAAATCTTTTGATGTTATTCCCTATCTTTCAAAAAAGATTTGTAACTTTGCAACCTCATTATAAAAAATATAAAATACAAATACATTATGTCAAAAGTTATTAAAATACCTAAGGGTTTAGACATCCATTTGTTCGGAGAAGCCAAGAAAGAAATCAAATCGCTCAGCGATGTTTCTTTTGCTTTGAAGCCTTTGGACGTTATAGGTGTTACGCCTAAACTTTTGGTAGATGTCGGCGATAAGGTTCAGGTCGGAAGTCCTGTCTTTTACGTTAAACAAAATCCGAAAGTAAAATTCGTTTCTCCTGTAAGCGGTCAAATCGTTGAGGTTAAGCGTGGGGCAAAACGTGTGATAGAAGAAATACGTATAACAGCAGACGGTTTGGATAGTGCAGTCGATTTCGGCAAACAGTCTATCGCAGAGTTAAGTGGCGAACAGATTAGAGAAAAAATGTGGGAATCGGGTACTTGGGCATTACTTCGTCAGCGTCCTTACGATATTATTCCCGATGCAGATGCAACACCAGAGTATATCATTATAAAAGGCTTTGATTCCGCTCCTCTTGCTGCCGATTATGATTTGTTGGTTAAAGGACAGAAGGCTGCAATGCAAGTCGGCATAGACGCTTTGAAGAAGATGACTTCAAAACCTTTGTATCTTTCAATCAACAAGAACACGGGAGAAGAAATAAAAGGCTTGCAGAATGTTGAGGTTTTGACTTTTGAGGGCAAGCATCCTTATGGCAATGTGTCTGTTCAGGCGCAGAGAATAAAGCCGATAAATAAGGGTATGCGTATTTGGTATTTGACGGTTATGGATTTGGTAGCCATAGGCAGATTGTTCTTGGACGGCAAGTATTACGCTAAGACGATAGTTGCTTTGACGGGCGAGGAAGTGAAAAATCCTTGTTACTTTGAGACAACGAAGGGAATTAACCTAAGAAAAATGTTTGAGGGTAATGTGAGCGATAAGCATCTTCGTTATATAAGCGGTAATGTTTTGACGGGAACAAGAGTCGAAAGCGACGGATATTTGGGTTATTACGATACGCAGGTAACCGTTATTGAGGAAGGCGATTACAAAGAAGGTTTGGGTTGGATGATGCCGGGATTTAAGAAATTCAGTATCTCGAAAACATTCTTGAAAGGCTTTACGGCTTTTTGCTCAAAGAAACCTGTTCATATCGATTCCAATATTCACGGAGGACAAAGGGCATATATCTTTACAGGCGATTTTGAGAAAGTTGTGCCTTTGGACATTTATCCTATGCAGCTTGTAAAGGCTTGTCTTACGAAAGACATTGATCGTATGGAAGAGTTAGGAATTTATGAAGTTGATGCGGAAGATTTTGCTTTATGCGAGGTTATAGATGTTTCCAAGACTGATGTTCAAGCGATAGTTCGCAGCGGTTTGGAATTGATGCGTGAGCAAGGTTTGTAAGCCAATATCTAAATTAGTAAAAGAATAAAAAATATAAAGAAATGAACTTTGTAGAAAAATTTTTTGAACAGACAAGACCGAAAGTCGCAAAGGGACAAAAACTACATTGGTTGGCATCTACTTTTGAGGCTTTTGAGAGTTTCTCGTTCGTAAGCAATAAAACGGCAAAGGCAAAAGGGGCGCATTTTCGTGATGCGATAGATTCCAAGAGAGCCATAATCGTTGTTGTCATTGCATTGATACCTGCATTGTTGTTCGGTATGTATAACGTTGGTTGGCAACATTTCCATTCTTTGACAGACGTTGCTATGCCGGGCTTTTGGACAATCTTTTGGTATGGTTTCCTAAGAGTATTGCCAATGATAATTGTTTCTTATGTTGTGGGTTTGTTTATTGAGTTTATGTTTGCTCAGATAAGAAACGAAGAAGTCAATGAAGGATATTTGGTAACTGGTCTTTTGATACCAATGATATGTCCTCCTACAACTCCTTTATGGCAATTGGGTTTGGCAGTTGTTTTCGGAACATTGATAGGTAAAGAAGTTTTTGGTGGAACGGGTATGAACTTTATGAACCCTGCATTGGTTGCAAGAGCATTCTTGTTCTTTGCATATCCTTCGCAAATGTCAGGTGATATGGTTTGGATTTATGATATGCCGGAGGGCGTAACGGGTGCAACTCCACTTGGCGAAATGTTGGCCGGTGCTACAATGCCTGCTGCAAGCGTTTGTGATATGATTTGCGGATTTATTCCGGGTTCTGTCGGTGAAACTTCTTTGATAGCAATCTTGTTAGGTGCATTTATATTGTTGGTAACCGGTATAGCATCGTGGAGAATTATGCTTTCAATATTCTGCGGTGGTGCTTTGATGGGAATTATCTTTAACCTTATCGGTGCAAACGATTATATGAATATGCCTTTCTATTATCACTTCTTGTTGGGTGGTTTTGCTTTTGGTGCTGTGTTTATGGCAACAGACCCTGTAACGGCTGCACATACCAATTGCGGTAAATATATTTACGGCTTTTTGATTGGTATTATGGCTGTCTTGATTCGTGTTGTCAATCCTGCATATCCGGAAGGAATGATGTTGGCTATACTTTTGATGAACGTATTTGCTCCGCTTATCGATTACTATGTGGTTGATGCGAACGTCAGAAGAAGAAAGAAAAGATTGGTTGCGGCAACTAACAATAAATAGGAGGAACAAGAGATGAAAAATTTCAGCAATAAGTACATATATATATATTCTGTTGTTTTGGTTTTGATTGTTGCGACCGTACTTGCATTGCTTGCGGTGGGATTGAAACCTTATCAGCAAAAGAATATTAAAGCAGAGCAGATGCAACAATTACTTGCTTCGGCAGGTATTAAAGTCGAAAGAAATGTTGCAGAAGAAAACTATGACAAATATATCATCGCAGAATATACCGTCAATGGCAATGGAGAAGTAATCGATGAATATTCTGAGGGTAAACAACAAAAAGGCAGCGAGCGTCCTTTCGATGTTAATGTTAAATCTCAGTACAAGAGTCTTAAAGGTGGTGCGACTGATGTTAAACTTCCTGTTTATGTTTGCAAGAAAGACGACGGACAAACGATATACATTGTTCCTGTAAGGGGTACAGGTCTTTGGGGCGATGTTTGGGGGAATGTTGCTTTGAAGAGTGATTTGAATACTATCTCAGGAGTTATTTTCGACCACGAAAGTGAAACTCCGGGCTTGGGTTCAAAAATTACTGACGACCCTAACTTTGCAAAGTCTTTTGAGAATAAGACTATGTACGAGGGTGATGAGTTTGTGAGCGTTAAAGTTGAAAAACGTGTTGGAACGCAAAATCCTCATGCAGTTGATGCCTTGTCGGGTGCTACCTTGACTTCCAATGGTGTCTCTGCAATGATTGAAGATTGTTTGAAGTTCTATTTACCTTATTTTAACACATTAAAAAAGTAGTACGGATATGAGTGAGATAGCAAAGAAAAAGGACCCATTGTTTGGTCCAAGAGATATGAAATTGATAAAGACGCCGTTCTCGAAAGAAAATCCTATCATAGTGCAGGTACTTGGTATTTGTTCGGCGTTGGCAGTTACGGTTAAATTACAACCTGCCGTTGTTATGGCTTTATCCGTTACGGTTGTGGTTATGATGAGTAATGTCATAATATCACTTCTTCGTAATACGATTCCGCCACGTATCCGTATCATTGTTCAGTTGGTTATTGTGTCATTCCTTGTAATTATTGTCGATCAAGTATTGAGAGCTTTTGTGTATGATGCGAGCAAACAACTTTCGGTATATGTCGGTTTGATTATTACCAACTGTATCGTTATGGGTCGTTTGGAAGCGTTTGCAATGAGTAACAAACCTTGGCCTTCATTAATGGACGGTTTGGGTAACGGATTGGGTTATGGTATAATCCTTATCATTATAGGTTTTGTAAGAGAGTTATTCGGTTCAGGCACTCTTTGGGATATAAGAATTATGCCTGAGGGATATATTCCTAACGGACTTATGGTTATGCCTGCAATGGCTTTGGTACTTTTAGGTATCATTATATGGATACACCGCAGCCGTAATAAAGATTTATTGGAAAAAGAATAGGAGGACTGAGATATGGAAGCATTAAATATATTTATCAAGTCAATATTTATTGACAATATGATATTTGCCTTCTTCCTTGGTATGTGTTCATACTTGGCAATATCAAAAACCGTTAAAACTTCTATGGGATTAGGATTGGCAGTAACCTTTGTATTGATTATCACCGTTCCTGTAAATTATCTTATAGACAAATATCTTTTACAACCTGGTGCATTAACTTGGATTTCCGATTCTTTTGCAAACGTTGATTTGAGTTTTCTTTCCTTTATATTGTTCATAGCCGTTATTGCGGGTATTGTTCAATTGGTTGAGATGTTTATTGAAAGATATTCTCCTTCGTTATATTCTCAATTGGGAATATTCTTACCTTTGATAGCAGTGAATTGTGCCATTCTTGGTTGTTCATTGTTTATGCAAAAGAGAGATTATTCCAATATTGGAGAAGTATTTTCTTTTGCTTTTGGTAGTGGTATCGGTTGGCTTTTGGCTATTATCGGCATTGCAGCCATAAGAGAGAGATTGAAATACAGCAATATTCCTCCTGCATTAAGAGGTTTGGGTATTGCGTTCATTATTACAGGACTTATGGCTATGGCTTTTCAAGCATTTAGCGGTATTAAACTATAAGGAGGAAACAGTATGCAAATTATATTAAGTATAGTAATATTTTTAATTATCGTATTGCTTTTGGTTACAGTGTTGTTGGTAGCAAGGAAAAAACTTGTTCCATCGGGTAATGTAACCATCAATATCAACGGTAAAAAAGACGTAACCGTACAGACAGGTTCTTCATTGTTAAGCACACTTGCCGAGCAGAAAATCTTTTTGCCTTCCGCTTGCGGTGGTAAAGGTTCTTGCGGACAATGTAAATGTCAGGTTTTGGAAGGCGGCGGAGAAATTCTTCCTACCGAAAAAGCCCATTTTTCACGTAAAGAGCAGGAAAATCACTTCCGTTTGGGTTGTCAGGTTAAGGTTAAAAACGATATGAAAATCAAAGTTCCTGAATCTGTATTGGGAGTTAAGGAATACGAATGTACTGTTATTTCCAACAAGAACGTTGCAACGTTTATCAAAGAGTTCAAAGTTCAGTTGCCGGAGGGTGCTCACATGGATTTCTTGCCGGGTTCTTATGCTCAAATCAAGATTCCTGCATTCCAAATTAATTATGCCGATTACGATAAGGGCTTGATAGGAGATGAGTACTTGCCAAGTTGGGAGAAATTCAAAATGTTCGATTTGAAATGTACAAACTCTGAGCCTACGATACGTGCTTACTCTATGGCTAACTATCCTGCCGAAGGCAATGTGTTTATGCTTACGGTTCGTATCGCAACTCCACCGTTCAAACCGGATAGAAGCGGCTTTATGGATGTAAATCCGGGTATTGCTTCTTCATATATTTTCAGTTTGAAACCGGGAGATAAAGTTATTATGAGTGGTCCTTATGGAGAGTTCCATCCTCATTTTGATACAAAGAATGAAATGATTTGGGTTGGTGGTGGTGCCGGTATGGCTCCGTTGCGTGCTCAGATTATGCACATGGCAAAAACATTGCATACAACAGACAGACAAATGCATTACTTCTATGGTGCAAGAGCCCTTAATGAAGTATTCTATTTGGACGACTTTATGGCTTTGGAGAAGGAATTTCCTAACTTCAAATTCCATTTGGCATTGGATAGACCTGACCCTGCGGCTGACAAGGCCGGTGTTGCATACACGGCAGGCTTTGTTCATAATGTTATGTACGAAACATATCTTAAAGATCATAAAGCACCTGAGGATATTGAGTACTATATGTGCGGACCTGGACCAATGTCCAAAGCTGTTACCACAATGTTGGATAATTTGGGTGTTCCGCCTGAAAACATTATGTACGACAACTTCGGTGGTTGATGTAAAAATGCTTTTAACAAATAGACATAAAATGTTTGTAATTGAAGGCGGTAATTTCTTTTTTGAAGTTGCCGCTTTTTTAGTGATTGTTATTAACCATTTGTGTGATATTTTTTCCTAAATTTTTCCTGTCGGCGAAAGTGTAAGTGTTTTCATTAAAGTAACTATTAATATTAGTAAAATAATGTGAGTGATTAATAAAATAGTGTTAATGATTGGTAAATTAATCTCTCACACTAATAAAACGGCATTAAACACTATTAAAAATACTTTTAAATACTAAAAATTTTATCAAATAAAACTTTTGTGGCACGGAAGTTGTAATGTTTCGGCAATCAAAAATGGTAAAAAAAGTAAAAGAGATAGCCGAGTCGCTTAAAAGGATGAAGGCGTAAATTAATAAAATACTAAAAAGAAATGAAAAAGACATTATTAGCAGTATGCTTAATGGTTTTGGGATTGACTGCCCAAACGGAAGCAAAAGGATTATTAGACGGAGGTTCAACTCATGTTAAAGTTGGTTTGAATATGATGAACGTATCTGGTGATTGGGCAGAGAATACGTCCAATAACATTGGATATAAGGTTGATTTCGGTTTCAATTCTCCGATTTCAAACATATTCTACTGGGGTGCTGATGTAAATTTAGGTTCTCGTGGTTACAAAAACGAAATTGAAATAAACAGCAACAACAGAAGTGAATTTACTTTATTCTCTCACAACATTGGTTTGACTCCTCATATTGGTTTGAACTTCAATGTTATCCCAAGTTTGTCAATCGATTTGAACGTTGGTCCATTTATTTCATTTGACTACTATGGTAAATACAAAGAAGATGTAACTGTATTAGGTACAACCAAAAATATCCTCGATAAAGCTATTAGCGATATTGATGATTACAACAGAATGGACTATGGTTTTAACGTAGGTATCGGTGTTTGGTACAATCAATTTGGTATTCAATTTTCTTACCAAAAAGGTTTCAACGACATAATCAAAGACGTTGATGCTACTTCAAACAATATGACAATCAGTTTAGGTTACAGATTCTAAAAATTGCTCATAAATATGTTTAGTCCGTCAAATCCATTTGATTTGACGGACGTTTTTTATTTGAACGCCAGACGTGATGTTTTTCTCTTAAAATCTCACCTTTTTTTATGTTCAAACATTGAGAGTTTTGTAAAATATATTGGGAAATTGTGGACAATAAAATAAAAAAAGGAGGTCATCTTCTAATGAAATGACCGTCTCTTTTGATACAAAAACTACGTGGTTAAACACAAAGTGTTTGAAAAATGTGTTTTATGGTATAAAAAAATTGATACCTATCGAAGGAGTGATGGAACTTAGTACGCTATTCTTTGGTAAAGTGGAAGGAATGCCGTCAATTGTTTTGTCGTTGTCCTCAAAAGTACTCGCACTATATTTGATAGTTGCTTCAATATTTGTATTACTATTTGCCTTGAAGTACAGACCTGCAAGAACTGATGCCATAAATCCGTGTCTATTATACTTGTGTTCCATGTCATTGACGATAAATTCATTTGCGTAGTATCTCCAATAACAGCCTACGGCAAGTTTTGCCCCAAAACGGTTATTGAAAGGATAATAATCACCGGTATAAATACCTAATGCGTACAATGTAATGTCTTCGGCGTTGTTCGGTTGCAAAGCAGTTAGGATAAAGTCTAAGCCAGCAAATACACTTGAAGTGCGAACACCTAAGTTGATTGCGACAGACTGAGCAAAATAATTCTCGTGCGTCTGATTGTCCAAGATACTTAAATCCGAAGAAAAGAAAGATTCAATTCCGAAATTAGCACCTACTTCAAATCTAAGTTTCGGGATATACTCATCATTCTGTGCCGTTGCACAAAGGCTTAATGATAGAAATATCACAAGCGTGGTAAATAATTTTTTTCATGGTTGTTATGTTTTAAGTTTAATTAATATGAAAACGTGAGAAATTATATAAAATTGTATGAATGAAAAGTTTTTAACAAAAATAGTCTGCTGGTATTAGAGAAATAAATAGTAATTTTGCAATATGAATGTAGCAGCATTAGTTTCGGGAGGAGTGGATTCCTCTGTTGTGGTTTATAAATTGAAAGAACAGGGCATAACGCCAACAATATTCTATATAATGATTGGTATGGACGATTCTCAATGCCCGAAAGAAGAAGATATAGAGATAACTTCGTTTGTGGCTCGTAAGTATGGCTGCAAAATGGAAGTTGTTAATTTACAACAAGAGTATTTTGATAGCGTAGTCAAATATACTGTCAATACGGTTGCAAAAGGACTAACTCCCAACCCCGATGTTATGTGCAACCGTCTAATAAAATTCGGAGCGTTTAATGACAAATGGGGGAAAGATTTCGATATTATTGCCACAGGACATTACTGTACAACAACACAAATCGGAGACAAAAAATTTCTTTCAACTGCCAAAGACCCTGTGAAAGATCAGACGGATTTTTTGGCTCGCATAACATACGAACAGTTAAAGAAAACTATTTTCCCTATTGGTCATTTGGATAAAAGTGAAGTGAGAGCGATAGCCGTTGAAGAGAAGCTGCCGAGTGCAAAAAGAAAAGATTCGCAAGGTATATGTTTTCTTGGTAAAATCAATTATAATGATTTTATAAAAAGATATTTGGGAGAAAAGCAAGGCGATATTGTTGAGTTGGAAACAGGTAAAATATTAGGGAAACATAAAGGTTTTTGGTTCCATACCATAGGACAAAGAAAAGGTTTAGGGTTGAGTGGCGGTCCTTGGTTTGTTGTCAAAAAGGATATTCCTAACAATGTTTTATATGTCTCACAAGGCTACGACCCGATAACACAATACGGAATGGAAATGGATTTGCAAGATATACACTTCATAACCGAAGATGTTTTCGGGGATTTTAGCGGAGAAAAAGAAATACGTTTCAAAATCCGTCATACACCCGATTTTACAAAAGGTTGGATAAGTAAGAATAACGATACATATCACGTTCGTTTTGGCGAAAAAATACAGGGTGTTGCACAAGGACAATATGGGGTTATATATGATACGGACTGCCATTTGTGTTACGGCAGCGGGGTAATTATGTAATGCTATAATATTATGAATAAGGAAATCAAAATAAAAGATATAACGGATTGTTTAGAAATAGTCGCACCGCTTCATTGGCAGGAAGATTATGACAATGCGGGATTGATTATCGGCAACAAAGAAGAAAAATGTACGGGTGTCATTATTTGTTTAGATGTTTTCAAACAGACATTATTGGAAGCGATAGACAAAGGTTGCAATATGATAGTGGCACATCATCCGTTTATATACAAAGGTTTGAAAAAGATAGACTTTGACAGGCAGATAAATGATATTTTGAAATTGGCCTTTACTCACAATATTGCCATTTATGCTGCTCATACCAATATGGATAACGCAAAAACGGGCGTTAGTTATATGCTATCTAAGGCGTTGGAAGTTGAAAATATTTGCAGATTAGAAAAAAGCAGGTTTCCAAATGAAGAAAATTTTTGGGGAGGTGGTGCAATAGGAGAGTTGAAAAGTGAAACAATGGTTAAGGAATATTTATTAAGAATAAAGAAAAACTTGGGTATTGGTGCGATAAAGTATATTGGTGATGAGAAAAAGAAAATAAAACGTATTGGTTTTTGTGGTGGCAGCGGTAGTTTTTTAATAGAAAATGCGATAGACAAAGGTTGCGATATTTATCTTACAGGGGATTTGAAATATCACGATTACTTGTCGAATGAAGATAAAATTGTTTTGGCGGATATAGGACACTTTGAAAGTGAAAAATTCATAAAACAAAGATTTTTTGATATTATTTCAGAAAAAATATGTAATTTTGCACCCCTATATTTATCAGACGAGAATAACAGAGTAAAATTCATATAAAGATATGGCAAAGAAAACAAAGAAAGAAGAGCCTAAGGTTATTTTTCATGCAATGGATGCAGACAAAAGTGTTGAAAAATTATTAACATCTCTTTATAGATTACAGAAAATAGAATCAGAGATAGACAAAATTCGTAAGGTAAGAGGAGAATTACCTGAACAAGTGCAGCTTTTGCAGGACACCATAGAGGGATTGAATACAAGAATAAGTAATCAAGGCGTTGCAAAAGAAGAATGCCAAAACAGAATTGCAGAACATAAACAAGCGATAGAAGAACATAATGCTTCGATAGAGAAGTTTGAAAGTCAATTAAAAAAAGTAAAAAATATTCGTGAACATGATTCAATAGCCAAAGAAATAGAATTTCAACAATTGGAGATTGAACTTTGTGAAAAAAGAATACGTGAAGCCAATAACGAAATAGCATCAATAGATAAAACTATTGAAGAAGCAAAAGAAAAACTTTCTCAAAAACAAAGCGATCTTGAACATAAACAAGCAGAGTTGGAGACAATTGTTAAAGAGACTTCCGAGCAAGAAACTAAATTGTTGGAACGCCAACTAAAAGAAGAAGAATCTTTGATGCAAGAACCAAAAGGCGAAAAATATCTTCAAGCCTTTAAGCGTATAAGAGGTAATGCTCATAATGGCTTGGCTGTTGTCAAAGTGGATAGAGATGCTTGCGGTGGTTGTTTTAATAAAGTTACTCGTCAAAGACAAATGGACGTTATGATGCATAAAAGAATTTATGTATGTGAATATTGCGGCAGAATTTTGGTTGATGAAGCAATAGCAGAAGATGTTAATAAGGACGAATTATTTTCATAAATAAATGAATATATATCTAAAAGGCGGTGTTGTGATAGACACTCCGCAAAATATCCTCATTGAGAATGATTTTATAAAAGAAATTTCCGATGAGGATATTTCTTTACCCGAAAATACGGTAACGATAGATTGCAAAGGGAAGATTATATTGCCCGGCGTTATTGATGCTCACGTTCATTTTCGTCAGCCCGGTGCTGAGTACAAAGCTGATATGCAAAGCGAGTCGTTGGCTGCTTTGGCAGGTGGTGTTACAACAGTGTTTGATATGCCTAACAACACTCCGACAATAACATCAAAGAAAACATTTTACGATAAACTTGAACTTGCAAAGAATAATATGCGTTGCAATTTCAAGTTGTTTTTCGGTGTGACGAATAATAATATAGAAGAGGCTATGAGTTTTGATGATGAGTATTTGGCAGGTTTGAAATTGTTTTTAGGTTCTTCTACGGGCAATATGTTGGTTGATGATGTGAAATCAATAGAAACTTTATTCAAAAAAAGCAAAAAAATCATTGTTGCACATTGCGAAGACGAGCAATTAATAAAGACCAATAAAGCGAAATATGAAAATTTAATGCCACTACCCAACAACATACACGCCCTTATCCGTGATAATGCCGTTTGTTACAAAAGTACGAAACTTGCCGTTGATTTGGCAAAGAAGTATGACACTGATTTTCATATAGCACATATCACAACAAAAGAAGAATTAAGCCTTTTGACCAATCAACCATTAGATAAAAAACATATAACTTCGGAGGTTTCGGTCAATCATTTGCTGTTTTGCAATGAAGATTACGAAAAATACGGCAATCTTATCAAGTGTAACCCTGCAATAAAGAGCAAAGCAGATAGAGATGCTTTGCGAAGGGCCTTAAAAGATGGATATATAGATATGATTGCTACGGATCACGCTCCACATTTGTTGGAAGAAAAACGTAAAAACTATTTTCAAGCACCAAGCGGTATTCCGTCCTTGCAGTTTTCTTTGCTTGTGATGTTAGAAATTGCAAAGCAAGAAAATTGGAATATAAGAATGGTTGTAGAAAAAATGTGTAGCAATCCTGCGATAAGATTTGGTATAAAAAAACGTGGATTTATCAAAAAAGGTTACTTTGCAGACCTTATTTTAGTCAATCCGAATGAAAAAACGCAAGTAACAAAGGATACGGTTTTATCAAAATGTAAATGGTCTCCGTTTGAAGGTAAGACATTTTCTAATAAATTGGAAATGACTATTTTGAACGGTAAAATAGTGTATAAAAATGGCGATTTTAATTGTTGATAAAACAATAAAATGAATAAAATTTTTAATTTTTTTGAAAATTTATTTGGTGGGTATAAAAAAAAGTTGTAATTTTGCAAACGCAATCAGGGGGAGTATAGCTCAGTTGGTTTAGAGCATCTGCCTTACAAGCAGAGGGTCATAGGTTCGACTCCTATTACTCCCACAGAATGGAAGCCTTGTTAATTGATATTAGCAAGGCTTTTTCTTTTACTCGGAAGATAGAACAGGCAATGTTGGTGGTATTTGTCAAAACTCGGTATTAAGGATTAAAAAAAATTATAAGAGTATTTAGAATTTTTTGTTAAACATCACAACACGGATTAGTGAAAACAAATTTTTTATGACAGACATTATTGAAAACATATTTACATACATAGACGGGCAGCCGCTATTATTTACTCAGTTATACTTTTGGTTGTTTTTGTTTGTTGTTCTTTGTGTGTTTGCAGTATTGAAGAATAAATTAAAACTTGCTCATCTGTGGCTGTTGTTGGTGTCTTATTTTTTCTATTACAAATCTTCGGGGAACTTCGTCGTATTGCTGCTTTTGACAACGGTTTTAACATATCTTTTTGCAAAAGGCGTTGAAAAAACTCAGCGAAGGCCTATCAAAAAACTGCTATTGATTGTAGGTATTATATTAGATAGTGCATTTTTGTTGTATTTCAAATATACATATTTCTTTATAGATTTATTGAATACTTATTGCCATACCGATATTGTGGCAAAAGATTATTTGGCGTTGTTTGTCAATAACAGTTTCGGCACAAGTTTTTCAATTGATAAGATTATTTTACCTGTCGGAATATCTTTCTATACTTTTCAGGCGATTAGTTTTATTGTTGATACATATAAACAAAGGTTTGAAAACAAGACGGATTTTCTTGACTTTGCATTTTATTTGACGTTTTTCCCTCAATTGGTGGCAGGGCCGATTGTTAGGGCGGATGTGTTTTTGCCACAGATTAAAAACGAATGGTCGTTGAATAAAAGAGATTTTTCGTTTGCCGTCTTTTTTATATTGAAAGGATTGGTAAAGAAAATCTTTGTTGCCGATTATATTTCGTTGAATTTTGTTGATAGGGTGTTTGCTACGCCCGAGGTATTCACGCCAATGGAAAACCTATTGGCAACATTCGGCTATACAATGCAAATTTATTGTGATTTCTCGGGTTACACGGATATAGCAATCGCAATTTCATTGCTTTTCGGTTTTCATTTGCCATTGAATTTCAATTCTCCGTATAAAGCAAAGACAATAACGGAGTTTTGGCGTCGTTGGCATATATCGTTATCCACATGGCTTAGAGACTATATTTACATACCTCTTGGGGGCAATAGAAAAGGCAAAGCAAGACAGTATTTGAATCTTATGATAACCATGCTTGTCGGTGGCTTTTGGCATGGAGCGAATATTAAATTCATATTTTGGGGCGGTATGCACGGACTTTTGTTGAGTTTGGATAAGATAATAAAGCCCATAACGGATTGGTTAAAGAAATACAGGGTAGGAAATGTTTTACTAATCTTTTTAACGTTTAATATCGTCAATGTTTTGTGGATATTTTTCCGTGCCGATAGTTTCGATATTGCTTTAACGATAATCAATCGCTCTTTGTCGGCAGACTTTTCCACGATAATCCCTATTTTTATTGCTTATTGGAAGCCGCTTGTAATTATAGCATTTACTCTGATTATTCATCTTGTGCCTGAGAATATCAAATTGCATTGGAGAGATGGTTTTGTCAAAGTGCCTATTTGGGTAAAGATACTTATTATAGTTGTTGTGGTCTTTGTGCTTGTACAGGTAAAAAGTTCGGCAATACAACCGTTTATATATTTTCAGTTTTAGTTTAATATTGAATCGTATTGTTCGTTAAATCCATATCAGCCCTATTTGGATTTTTACAATAAAGGAATTGCGTCCAATAATCGCCTTAACGTGTTTGTTTGTGGGATATTTTTATTCCAAACACAGAGGTTAATTTCCCAAATACGGAGGTTTTCGTTCCAAACACGGTAGTTTGTGGCGTATATAGTACTATATAGTGAGTACATATAGTACTATATATGCTCACTATATAGTACTATATACGTTACGAATTGCCGTGTTTGGAACGAAAACCACACATTTTGGAACGAAAACTCGGCTATTTGGATTATTTGAAACTTATTATCAGATACGAATAACAATTGTTATTGGTGTTAATTCTCATACATAAGATTGCAGCCACGAATATCGGCATGGTTCAATCGTCCGAGTATCTCAAAACTGTCGTCCGAGTACTTCCTGCCAATATCTTCTGTTTGAATAAAAGCACAACTGTCCTGATTGGCAAGGTCGATAATGTTTATAACACCGTTGTGATTGATAATGTTTTCGCCTTTGGGGTCATTGACAGGCTTGATAAACACCTGCATTTGTTTTGGAGTGAAAAACTTGCCGTCGCTTTTGGAATACGCTTGGGAGAATAACTCGCACATACCGTATTCGGAGGCGATGTCTTTAACTCCAAGCCCTTGTTTTAAGACCGAATGCAACTCTTGTTTGGAAATTTCTTTTCTTCTGCCTTTCATTCCTCCCGTCTCAAAAACGATACATCTATCCAAAACATCTATAATATTCTTCCTTTTCTTTTCTTCAACCAAGTCCAACAAGGCATAAGTTACACCGAAAAGAATTGTCTTTACGTTGTTTATTTGATTATCAATCAAAATATCCAAGACTTGATTTAATTCGTTTTTGAAAAACCCCGATTGAGAGAATTTACTTTTGTGAACAAAATTGTCCATCATACAGATAAGGGACGAATGCTCCTGTTCAAGGTAGTTAGGCAAAAGACAAATATAACAATACGACTCGACTTTGTCGTAAAACTGCTCGAAACAGTTTATCGTGTTGTCCAAATACATTTGTTTGTTGAAAACATAATGAGTGGAGCGGCTCATATTTCCTGTACCCGACGAAAGGAAATAATCTTCAAAACCTTCGTTGGAACACACAACCTTTTTTGTTTTGAAGAAACTTATCGGCAGGAATGGAATGTCGGATAAGGTATTTATTTGCTTTACGTTCATCAATCTGCACCACTCGTTATAGACTTTGTTTTCTTTGAATTGTTTTTCAAAAGTCTTTATGGCGATGTTTAAGAAGTCTTTTTCGTTATTTATGTTCAAAAACTCAGTATTTGTAACCATTTTTATTGTAACTTTGCACGTCATTTTGAAAGGATAACGTAGAAAAACGAATAAAAGTGCAAATCAAATGAAAAATAGTCTTTCTTCGCGGCGTTTGGTTGTTATGGGTATATTTATAACTGTCGGGGTTATATATATTATAAGGCTGTTGTATTTGCAGATTATCGATGGAACGTATGCGGAATTGGCAAACAAAAATGCACTGAGATATGTTACACAATATCCTTCGCGAGGCTTGGTTTATGATAGGAACGGCAAACTTTTGGTATATAACGAAGCCGTCTATGACCTTATGGTTATTCCGCGACAAGTAAAGGATTTGGATACGGATTATTTCTGTTCTTTACTTAAAATCACAAGAGAAGATTTTGATAAAAAAATGGAGAAGGCAAAGAAATACAGCCTTTATGCTCCGTCGTTTTTTGAGAAACAAATATCTAAGGAAGATTTTGCACAGATTCAAGAGAAGTTATATCAATTCAATGGATTTTATGCACAAAGTCGAACTTTGAGAACATATCCTGATAGTGTGGCTGCGGCTGTTTTGGGTTATATCGGTGAAGTCAATGAAAAGAAGATTGAGGAAGACAGTTATTACAAGCGTGGCGATTACATCGGTATGAGTGGTTTGGAAAAAAGTTACGAAAAATATTTGAGAGGCGTTAAAGGAAACAAAATAACTTTGGTTGATGTACATAACAGGGAAAAAGGTTCTTTTCAAGGCGGTAAGTTTGATGAGCCTGCCGTTGCAGGGCAGAATTTGTATTCCACCATTGATTTGGAGTTACAGAAGTATGCAGAAAAACTGATGAAGAACAAAAGGGGAAGTATTGTGGCAATAGAACCTTCAACGGGGGAGGTGTTGTGTTTTGTTACGGCACCGGCTTACGATCCGAACCTTTTGGTGGGCAGAGTACGAGGAGAAAACTATAAGCGTTTGGCAAACGATATATCAAAGCCGTTGTTCAATCGTGCTCTTATGGCGGAATATCCTCCAGGAAGTATTTTCAAGGTTGCACAAGCCTTGGTGGCTTTGGATATGGGGGTTATAACTCCTGGAACAGGCTTTCCGTGTGATAAGTCATTGGTAGGCTGTCATAATCATCCATCAGCTCCAACGGTGAAAGACGCAATAAAAATGTCGTGTAACCCTTATTTTTACAGGGTATTTCAACGAGAAGTTCAGCGGTTAAATCCGAAGACAAACAAGATAGATAGTAAATACGGACTTAGTGAATGGACGGCAGCGATGCTTAAAATGGGTTTCGGTACTCGATTGGATATTGATTTGCCGTCTGTTCGTAAGGGATATATACCCGATACTTCTTTTTACAATCGTTGGTATCCGACCGGTTGGAACTTTTATACGATTTATTCCAACTCCATAGGACAAGGCGAGGTTACTGTCGTGCCTTTGCAAATGGCTAATTTTGCGGCATTGGTTGCCAATCGTGGTTGGTATATAACGCCTCATATTGTCAAATACATTGGAGAAGAAGGAAAACGCTTTGCTCTGAAGAAGTATAAAGAAAAACATTATTCTTCTGTTGATGCAAAGTATTGGGATGTTGCTGTTGCGGGTATGTATGGCGTTGTTCATGAAGGCGGCGGCACCGGTCGTAGGGCAGATGTTCCCGGATTGGAAGTCTGTGGCAAGACAGGAACTGCTCAAAACTCAGGCGAAGACCATTCGGTATTTATTAGTTTCGCCCCTCGTAACAATCCAAAGATTGCCGTATCTGTTTATGTCGAAAATGCACGTGGAGGAGGTGGTGCTTGGGCTGCTCCTATTGCTGGATTGATTATTGAAAAATACATCAAGCGAGAAGTTGAACGCAAAGAGATTGAAAAACAATATATGGAGGCTCAACCTTGTCAGCCTATTATTGTCAGAAAACCTGTTGTTAAACAAGAAAACGATAGTGTTAAACATGACAAAAATAGTGTTAAACAAGATTCAACCAAGAACACTAAAAAATAATCGTGGGACATAGAAACCTTTTAACGGCTTAAAGAAACACAAAAATATTTATGGATAAGCGAGGCAAGAGTATATTAAACAATATAGAATGGAAAGTGGTTATAGTATGGCTTTTCTTGGTTCTTGTTGGCTGGTTGAATATCTATGCGGCGGTGTATGATTCGGAGCATTCGAGTATATTCGATTTTTCTTGCCGATATGGAAAGCAGATGATTTGGATAGCGGCTTCTGTCGTTATTGCATTATTCGTTTTAATCATAGACCCAAAATTCTTTTCACAATCATCATACCTTATATATATAATATGTATGGGGCTTTTGGTGGTCGTCCTCGGTGTGGCGACGGCAACAAAGGGGGCAAAGAGTTGGTTGGGTATCGGCGATTTTGGTATTCAGCCCTCGGAGTTTGCTAAATTCGCGACGGCGTTGATATTAGCCAAAGTCCTCTCGGCTATCAATGTGGATATGAAACAATGGCCTACTCGTCTGTCTGCAATAGGCGTTGTTTTGTTGCCTATGTTGCTTGTCTTATTGCAAAACGATACCGGAAGCGCATTGGTGTTCTTATCATTTGTGTTTGTTATGTTCAGAGAGGGTCTTTCATATATGGTTTTAATATCGGGAGCATCTGTCATTATTCTATTTGTCTTGGCATTGTTGATAAATCCTTATATCCTTATAGGCGTATTGGCTGCCATAATTCTTATTACTTATTTTGTCATACATAAACGCAATAGACACGTAAGGTTTATATATTTTCTCGGAGTATTTATCTTTTGTGCCGTTATTGTATCGGGGGTTCAATTGGCATATAACGAAGTGTTGGAATCTCACCAAAAAGACCGTATAGAAGTTTTGCTCGGACAAAAGAAAGACGACAAGGGCGTAGGTTATAATGTCAATCAAAGCAAGATAGCAATAGGTTCGGGCGGACTTACAGGTAAAGGATTTTTGCAAGGAACGCAAACAAAATTCAATTTTGTTCCCGAACAGGATACCGATTTTATTTTCTGTACTATTGGAGAGGAGTGGGGTTTTATCGGTTCGTCGATAATTGTTATTGTATTTATTTGGCTGTGTGTTAAGATTATCAAAATGGCAGAACGACAGCGAAGCAACTTTGCAAGGATTTATGGCTACGGAGTGGCAAGCGTTATATTCTTTCATGTTATGGTCAATATAGGTATGACAATAGGTTTGTTGCCTGTTATTGGTATTCCGCTGCCGTTTATATCCTATGGCGGTTCATCGCTATGGACTTTTACTTTGATGTTATTTGTTTTTATTAGGCAAGATGCCTCGCGAGGCGATTTGGTATAAATGGTATTGCCTTGCGATAAACAAATCGCATTTTGCGAACGCAATAAGTTTTATTCCTTATTTGTAACTTGCTTTTAAGCAAAGCAAAAAGTAATCATTGTAATCGTTTTACTAATCACTCATATTAGAAAATTAATGTGAGTGATTAGTTTATTAATGTTTAACACTAATTTTTTGATTTCACATATTTATTTCTGCGTTATATATTCAGCGTATTTTTGGAGCGAAATTCAAAAAATTTATTAAGCCTACGCAATAAAGAAATTAAATCTTACACCTTTTGTTTTGTTGCTATGATATTGCAAAAAATTATTTCTTTAAGACGAGAACTTGTTTTGAAAAAATATGAGGGTTATTAATCAAAATGCCGTAATTGAAAAAATCGAGTTTGACGCACTTAAAATCTTTAGTGCATATATTCTGCCAAAAGATATGATTGACTTTGGTCTTGTGAATGCCAAACAAGATGATTATTGTATATGGTTTTTCGATAAAATCACAAATAGTTTTTGCGGGATATGTTTTTGAAAAATCAGTTATATTAATCGCTGAAATAGTATTATTATTTGAGCGATTATTTAGTGATACCATAGTTGTGAAATCAGATGTAAAAACGTTAAATTCGGGATAGGAATTTATTATCTTAGAAATTAATTCGTTTTTTTGTAAACTTTTTTTTGCTTTTTTACGTTTAATAATGTTGGTATAGAATGCGAACAAAAAAGGAGAATGTATGGAAAACTCGTCTTTTGCTTTCAGACAATAGAATATATATTGGCGTATGCGGAATAATAAGTTTTTCATAACGGCTTGCAAAATTAGAGAAAAAATAGTACAAAATGAGGTTATATACAGACAAAGTAGTAAAAAAATATAAGAACAGAGTTGTTGTCGATGGCCCTTCGATAGAAGTAAATCAAGGCGAGATTGTCGGTTTGCTTGGTCCAAATGGCGCAGGTAAAACTACTACGTTTTATATGATTGTAGGTTTGATAAAACCTTTTGCAGGCAAAGTTTTTTTAGATGATAATGAGATAACTGAAATGCCGATGTACAAACGTTCGCAACTCGGTATAGGATATTTGCCACAAGAAGCCTCAGTGTTTAGAAATTTGAGTGTGGAAGATAATATTATGGCCGTGTTGGAATTTAGAAAACTTTCCGTCGAACAACGTAAGGATATAATGGAAAACTTGTTGGAAGAATTTTCTTTAACAAAGATTCGCAAGAGTCATGGCAACCAATTGTCGGGAGGAGAAAGAAGAAGATGCGAGATAGCAAGGGCTTTGGCGAGTGATCCTAAGTTTATACTTTTAGATGAACCTTTTGCAGGAGTTGATCCCATTGCGGTGCAGGATATACAAGAAATAGTACGAAAACTTAAATTCAAAAATATCGGAGTACTGATAACCGACCACAATGTACATGAAACATTAAGGATAACCGACAGGGCATATTTGTTGATTGACGGCAAGGTCTTTAAGAGTGGTACGCCCCAAGAACTTGCAAGCGACGAAATGGTGAGAAAGAAATATTTGGGAGACAATTTCCAATTGAGATAAATAGTTTCAAATACGAGCATCTCTAATTAGGGACACTGATACATTGATTAGAGAGATTAATATACTAATTAAAGAGATTAACGCACGGATTAAAGACATTAGATTGATATGTTGCTTATATATACAAATAAACAAACTAACCGCTTGGGTTATACATTCAAGTTAGTTTTTGAAAACTTGCTTGGAATGGATTATGCGGTTACTACCGATAAGCAATACTTTATTGATTACAATGGTGCGAAACTCTCTTATGGCGAAGATAAGATTTGCGATGAATTGTATATAAGAACGGCAAATGATTTGTTATTTGACGCTACGATATACTCTATTGAAATAAGTTACTTTAATGATAAAGGTACTCCAAAGATATTTAGAAATTACGATGACGACAATTTAGGTTTTGATATCTTTGCCGCTACATTTTATATGGTATCGAGATATGAAGAATATCTGCCATTCATTAGAGATAGTCATTTGAGATTTGGTTATAAAGACAGCATAGCTTACAAGAAAGGCTTTTTGGATAAGCCTGTTGTGAATATGTGGGCGGAAGAATTAAGAAAATTTTTGCAGCAAAAGTATCCGAATATTCAAATTAAGAAACGAGAGTTTAATTTTATCAATACAATTGATATAGATCAGGCTTGGTGTTACAAAGGAAAGAGTTTATATAGAAATATAGGCGGAGTATTGAGGGATATAAAGCAAAAAGATTGGCAAAGTATCAAGACAAGGATACGAGTCCTGTTGTCGTTGGAAAAAGATCCGTGGAGAAGTTACGATTTTATAATAAACGAATTAAAGCGTCATAAACTAAATACTATATTCTTTGTGTTATATACTTTTTATGATAAATGGGATAAGAATGTAAATGTATATAACAAAGATTTCCAACTGTTAATCAAACGACTTGGCGATTATGGAGAAATAGGACTGCATCCGTCGTATTATTCAATGGAAAATCCGAGCGAGATTGATATGTCGAAACGCTTGTTAAAGGCGGCAATTCATAAGGAAATAGTATTGTCAAGATTTCATTACCTGAGATTTACATTACCTGAGTCATATAGAAATCTTTTGGAGTATGGCATAAAGGAAGATTACTCAATGGGGTACTCCGATTGTATAGGTTTTCGAGCAGGTATATGTACGCCATACAATTTCTATGATTTGGATAGAGATTGTGAGACAAATCTTTTGTTGCATCCTTTTGAAATTATGGACGTGGCAATGAAAAATGCTTTGAAATTTGATGTTGATAAAGCAAAAGAACATATCGGTGTTATTATCGATAATATAAAAAGTGTGGGCGGAGAGTTCGTCAGCGTTTGGCATAATGAATCGTTATCGGATTATGGACAATGGCAAGGGTGGCGAGAAGTTTATGATTGGCAAATAAAACAATTGGAAACGGATAAATAAAATTATCATAAAACAAAAAGTTATGCAAGTAATAACAGGTGCAGCGGGATTTATAGGAAGTTGTATGCTTTCAAAACTCAATCAAGAGGGTATTGAGGATATTGTTATTGTAGATGATTTTACCAAAAAGGACAGAATAAATAATTGGAAAAATAAGAAATACATACAAGCCATAGACAGAGATGATTTCTTGGCTTGGTTTAAGGATAATGCCAAACAAATAACTGCTGTTTATCATTTGGGGGCGAGGTCGGCTACAACCGAGCAGAGTTGGGAAGTTTTATTGAAACTTAACTTGGATTACACGAAAACTATTTGGAGTATTTGTTCGGATAATGAAATTCCATTGGTGTATGCTTCTTCGGCTGCAACGTATGGTAATGGTGAGCAGGGGTATGATGACGATTTAAGTAAAATAGAAAGTCTAAAACCGTTGAATCTTTATGGCAAATCGAAACAAGAATTTGATTTGTGGCAGTTAAAACAGACTAAAAGACCGCCATTTTGGGCAGGTTTGAAGTTCTTCAATGTTTATGGGCCTAATGAATATCATAAAGGAAGTATGGCATCGGTTATTTTGCATAGTTTTGAGCAGATAAACAAAGAAGGTAAGGTCGGGTTGTTCCGTTCATACAAAGAAGGGTACGAAGACGGCATGCAATTAAGAGATTTTGTTTATGTCAAGGATTTGGTTGAGGTGATGTATTTTCTTATGACCAATAGACCGAAGAGTGATATATATAATGTAGGCACAGGCAAGGCAAGAAGTTTTTATGATTTGGCGAAAAATACTTTCCTTTCAATGGAAAAGCAAGAGAATATCGAATACATTCCTATGCCTGAAATGATAAGGGATAAATATCAATATTTCACGCAAGCCAATATCCAAAAACTTATAAACGCAGGTTACAAAAAGCCTTTTTATTCTTTGGAAAATGGTGTGAGAGATTACGTGCGTAATTACTTAAATGAACATCTTTATTATTAACACTAATATTTTTTTAAGTGGTATTGCAAAAAGAGTAGGGCGTTTTTGATTAAAAGCATTTGAAAACAAGAATATGAATTATAAAGTAAAATTAAATACTGTTAATACGTTTATTTTTGATTATGACGGAGTGATAAGCGATGGCTTTATTTACACGGCAAATGATGAAATAATAATAAGAAGCGGTAACGTCAAAGACGGTTATGCCATACAATATGCCATAAAACAAGGATATAATGTTGCTATTTTATCGGGTGGAAGCGGCAGTAGTATAGAAAGTAGAATGAAAATGTTGGGCGTTGAAGATGTTTTTACAGGTGCAGGCAACAAGATAGACATATACAATACGTATTGTGCGAAAAAGCACTTGAAAAAAGAAAATATTTTGTATATGGGGGACGATATACCCGATTACGATATAATGCAAAACGTAGGTGTTGCAACTTGTCCGTCTGATGCCGCTTGGGAAATAAAACAAGTCGCGGATTATATTTCGGACAAACAAGGAGGAAAAGGCTGTGTGAGAGATGTGATTGAACAAGTCTTGCGATTGCACGGCAAATGGTTTAACGAACATTCAAAAGTGTGGTAAAGTTTAATTTGAAAATACTGAAAAATGTAATTATTATTGGTTTGATTTTAATTGAATCACAATTTGTTTTTGCACAAACTAATAATAAAACTTTTACTTGTAAAGGTACTTATTACCATAATAAGTTTGAAAATCGAAGAACTTCAAGTGGTGAGGTCTTTTCGCAAAAACGTTATACAGCGGCTCACCGCACATTGCCTTTCAATACAATAGTAAAAGTAACAAATCCAAAAACGGAAAAATCTGTATTGGTCAAGATAAACGATAGATGTTTGAGAGGCGGAATTATAGATTTGGCGAAAATAGCAGCTGATAGGATTGGTTTGAAAGGAACATCTAATGTTACCGTTGAGGTTTTGGGTAAAGAATATTTGGATATTTGGTCGCAGCAATCCGATGTATTAGCCTCGAATACAATGACCGATAGTTTGAAAATACATTATATAGATTCTTTGATAAATGATAGAAAAATTATTGCGGACTACCGATTTTACGTGCGATTGCAGACTGTTGAGGGAGAAGATATGGTGCAAAAAATTAAAAACACATTGCCAACCGAATATGTGAATATGGTAGTTGCGGAGAAAATTTATAATGAGAAGTTTATTTATGTTAATATTGGACCTTTTGAGAATGAAAAATCCGCAAATATGGCAATAAATAAACTTAAAAAACAATATCCATTGGCACATTTGGTAAGGAAGAAAGATTGAAAGAATAAATTTTAATAAGTTGATTTATAGTGCGTAAATTGACTTTTGAAATTAAAATGTACAGAAAAAATTAAAAAAATTATGGAATAACGGTTCAAAAGTGCGAAAAAATTTTTACTTTTGCACAGTCTCTTTTTGAAATAAAGAGTTAAAAATTAGGTATTATTTTATGGTGAAGACTAAGAATATATTTGTTATATTAATATCAATTATAATTGTATCGAATTTATACGTGGAGCGAGCCAATGCACAGCAGGAGCCACACTTTACACAGTATATGTTTAATCGTTTATCATATAATCCGGGCTATGCAGGTAGTAATGGAGCGATATGTGTTACAGGTTTTTTCAGAGAACAATGGATGGGATTGAAACTTACTGATAATGGGCTTTCCTCATCTGCGTCCAAAGGAGAAACGATGAATATTTCATTCGATATGCCTGTAAAGTTTTTACATGGAGGTATTGGTGCTACTGTTATTTCAGATAAGATTGGATATTATAACAACACATATATCAAGTTAGATTATGCTTATAGATTTCAATTACCTACGGGTAATTTGGCAATAGGAATCGAAGCCCAGATGTTCAATGCTTCATTGGATAATTCAAAACTAATCGGCTCTGACCAATTCGGTCCCGACGATCAAAGAAAACCTACAACAGACCCTATATTAAATAATTTGGATAAAGAAGATATGTTATTCGATTTGGGATTTGGTGTTTATTATCAAGTTCCGGGCAAATTATATATAGGTGCGGCTACGAGTAAGATAATGGAAACCAAAAGCGATAAACTGAAATGGAATAACAGAAGGTTTTATTACGTGCTTGCCGGCTATGAATACACTTTGCCGGATTATCCTTCTTGGAGACTTTTGCCTTCAGCATTGTTTAAGACAGATTTTGCGTCTTCTTCGGCGTATCAAATTGATGCTTCTCTTTTAGCAGAATATGAGCATAAGTTTTGGGGCGGTTTGTCTTACAGAATAGATGATGCGGTTATGGTGCTTGGCGGTTTTACGGTTAAAGATTTTAAGATAGGTCTTTCGTATGATATTCCTACTTCGAGAGTATCCACTCAGGGTTCGGGTTCGTTTGAAGTCTTTTTGAGATGGTGCTTCAAGTTTGAATCAACACCTAAGAAGCCTACGATTTATAAGAATACCATTTATATGTAATACTCAAATGATATGAGTGAAGAAAAAATTAGTATTTAACATTAGTAAAATGGTATCTGAAACTATTTAGCTGATAAGTGATAAGAAAATATATTTGTTTGGTTTTTATAAAAAATTGAAACAAAAAACGCACAAAGGGCGTAAATATAGGACAGCAAAGACATAAAACAGAATAAAATTTAGGAGATTGAGATATGAAAAAGCTAATTTTGTTAGTAGCAACGGCAGTGGTTATGATAAGTTGCGGTAGTTCTGATAATGGCGAATTAATCGGAGTGCAAGAAAGACCTAAAACTATGGATATGCAGCCATACGGAATGGTCGATGTTCCACAAGGAAGTTTCACTATGGGTTCTGCCGATGAGGACGTAAATCACACTTTTGCTTTTTCTCCAAAGACGGTTCAGGTGCAATCTTTTTGGATGGACGAGACAGAAATAACTAATAATGAATATCGTCAATTTGTTTATTGGGTAAGAGATTCCCTTGCATACAGATTGCTTGGAGAGGTTTCTCCTGAAACGTATTTGATTGAGGCAGACCAATGGGGACAAGATTTGGAAACTCCACTTATCAATTGGGACGCTAAAATTAATTGGGATAACAACAAAAACGAAGACGAAAGAGAAGCATTGTCTCAGTTATACATTAAAACGGACGAGAGATTCTATAATAAACAACAGTTGGACGCTGCGAAAATGATATATGATTATACTTGGATTGATTATCATGCAGCAGCTGAAAAGGATTTGGAGGTAGAGCAGGCAAATCACGAATACAGAGGTTCCGGATTTAACAATCGTCCGGCACAATTGAAAGGTGCAAGAAAGAATCTTATACAAAAAGAAAAGATAAATATCTATCCTGATACACTTTGCTGGATACACGATTTCACTTACTCATACAATGACGAAGCAACTCGTTCATATTTTGATAGTCCTAAGTATGACAATTATCCTGTCGTTGGTGTTAGTTATATGCAGGCACAGGCTTTTGCTTGGTGGAGAACTTCGCAAATGAATGATTATTTGGAAAAGAATGATTATGCTCGTATGGGTGATTTTCGTTTACCGACAGAAGCTGAGTGGGAATATGCAGCAAGAGGTGGTGTTGATGGCTCACCTTATCCTTGGGGAGGTCCTTATGTAAATAATGGTAGAGGTTGTTATCTTGCAAACTACAAGCCTTTGCGTGGTGCTTATGACGGTGATGGTGGTGCTACTACTGTTGTTGTTGCTCACTATGCTCCTAATAACTTTGGTCTTTATGATATGGCTGGTAATGTTGCTGAGTGGTGCGCAGATGCTTACAATACATCTTCTTATGATTTTGCTCATGATTTGAATCAATATAATTTCTATCGTGCATCTGACGATGAAGATATGGAAATGAAAAAGAAAGTCGTTAGAGGTGGTTCTTGGAAAGACAGCAAGTTCTTTATTCAGACTTCAACTCGTTCTTATGAATACCAAGATACAGCAAAGAGTTATATAGGATTTAGATGTGTTCAAACATATCTTGGTCGTGTAAGAGGCGATAATCCTAAGACATCTTCAAATGTTTATAACAGATAAGGAAGATATATTTTAGCAAGTGAATCGGCTTTCAATATTTGGTAGCCGATTGCTTGCGAAAGTTAAAGTGTGAATTTTATAGATTAAATAAAACAATAACTAAAAACATTAAAACTAATTTATTATGGGTATAGACAGTTTTGTTAGAAGTAAAACCTATAAGCAGATTACTGCTAAGATGTATGGTTGGGGTGCGTCAATCGTTATTATCGGTGCTTTGTTTAAGATTCAGCACTGGCCAGGTGCAACACCGATGTTGATTATCGGTATGGGTATAGAATCTTTGATATTCTTTGCTTCTGCTTTTGAACCATTACACGTAGAATATGATTGGTCATTGGCTTATCCTGAATTGGCAGGAATGGAAGATTTAACCGAAGAAGAAAAACAACAGAGAAGAGAAGCTGTTGCAGCAGAAAGAAAAAATTCATCAGGTGGAATTACAGTTGAAGGCGGTGGCAATGTCGTTCTTGGTGGTGGTAGCGGCTCTGGTTCAACTCAGCAATTGGATAAAATGCTTGAAGATGCAAAAATAGGTCCTGAATTGATAGAGAGTTTAGGTAAAGGTCTTCAAAATTTATCAGAGACAACAAATGGTTTGGGTTCTGTTGCAAAGGCAGCAGAGACTTCTGAAACATTTATCAAGAATGTTGGAGAGGCTTCTACGCAAGTTAAGGGTTTGACGACAGCATACCAGAAAACTGCTGATTATTTGAATAAAGATTTGTTAGCATCAGGTGAATATTTGGCATCGGTTCAAGAGGCAACAAGTGCTGTTTCAACTTTGGCAAATATTTACAAAGAGACAGCAAACACATTATCTGTTGGTGATGCTTCATATATAGATGAATTGAAGACAATGGCTTCAAGTCTTTCTTCAATTAATGCTTTGTATGAAATGCAGATACAAAATTCTTCTGCACAATTGGAAGCAACCAAGAATGTTCAAGAAAGAATTGATAACCTTGTTACCAATTTTGCAGATACGGCTGAAAATGTTCTTAAATATAAGGAACAAGTTAATGCTCTTTCCAAAAAGGTTGGTTCTTTGAACGACATTTACGGAAATATGCTTGCTGCTATGCAAGTTAAAGGTTAATTTGATTATCCATAAATCACAATCAATATAAATTAAATTATTTTGAATTAAAAAGTAAAAGATTATGGGTGCAACAAACTGCCCGGAGACCCCGAGGCAAAGAATGATTTCAATGATGTATTTAGTGTACACGGCGATGTTGGCACTAAACGTATCTGCGGAGATTTTGAACAGTTTTATCACTGTTGGAGATTCTATGGAGGTAACGAATAAATTATTGTTGGATAAAACAACAAATTCTTATCAAATGTTTGCTGCAGCCTTGAAAGGTAACCCTGACAAGGTGAAAGCAAATTACGACAAAGCCATGCAAGTTCAAAAAGAGAGCAAAGCGATGGTTAATTATATTGATAGTTTGAAGTATGCTTTGATTGCACATTCCAATGGTTTGAAAGGTGGAGTGGAAGAAGCCAAGAAATTGGTTGCTGAAAGTTATATGAATATTCCAAAGAAAGATGAAATATCTAATTCTGTAAATTTCTTTTTGGGTTCGGGAGCTCAGGACGGAAGTGCAGGTAACGCTTTGAAATTGCGTCAAAGAATTGAGGCTTATCAAGCTAAAATGCTTGCTCTTTGTCCGGAAAGAAATAGAGACGCATTTAAGAAAATGCAGATAAAAACCAATGGCAAATACAAGAATGAGCAATCCGGTCAAGAACAAAATTGGCAGGTTTATAATTTCTACCAGAATATAGTTGTTGCCGATGTTGTCGTTTTGAATAAATTAAAATCAGAGGTCATAAACCAAGAATATGATGTTGTGAATAATTTGTTCTCTGATGTATCGGCTGATGACTTCAAGGTGGATAGAATGGTTGCTAAAGTTATACCGAAAGAGACTTACGTGTTGCAGGGCGGTACTTTCGAGGCAGAAGTTATAGCCGCAGCGTGGGATTCTCATACAGCACTTAGAGGTACTTGTGCAGCAGGTAATATAACAGAGACAGATTCTGGAACACTTAGATTGAAAATTGCAGGAAATGCTGTCGGTAAAAGAACATATAACGGAACGATATTCGTAAAGAAAGAAACAGGAGAAGTTCCTTATGATTTTTCGGGTGAGTTCTTTGTAGCACCACCAACGATTACCATTTCTCCGACAAATATGAACGTATTGTATTTAGGAGTTGATAACCCTATTTCGGTGGCTGCTCCCGGTATAAACAGCAATGATTTGGTTGTTTCCATAAATGGTGCAGGCGGAGCAATACGTAAAAATGCAGATGGAACATACACTGCCAACGTTAAATCACAGGGCAAAACCACTATATCGGTTTCTGCAAAAGTCGGTGGAGGCGTGAAGAGTTTAGGTTCAATGAACTTCCGTTGCAAACAAATTCCTAAGCCTATCGTAAAGGTTGGTAACAACCAAGACGGTAAGATAGCCAAGGAAGTGTTGATTAGTGCCGGTGGTATGAGAGTTGATAAGGGCGATTTTGAATTTCCGGTTAATTTCTCGGTCGCTTCGTATAGATTTGAGGTAGTAAAAGGTGGCGATGCGGATATTCCATTGAATGGAACGGGTAACAGATTTTCGCAAGAAATGATTAACAAGTTGCGTAAATTGAAACGTGGCAACAAGGTTATTATTTCCGATATTCGTATCGTTGGTCCTACGGGAACGATGTCAGCTGCCAATACTTCATTGACATTTACGATACAGTAAATCTATTTAGGAAGAATATTTTAATTTAACATAGTCATGAAAAAAACGAGTCTATTAGTATTGAGTGCATTTATGCTTTTCGTAAGCAGTAATTTATTTGCACAGGTTGTAGAAGAGAAAGAAGATAATACTATTTTCAATTCTTTTTACGATGATCACAAACAAGAAAAAGCAAGAAAGCCGTTTGTTTATCCATACGTGCGTAAAGCTGATGTTGTTTGGAGACAAAGAGTATGGCGTTTGATTGATTTCCGTGAGAAGATGAACCAACCATTCTATTATCCTATCGATCCGGATGAAGACGCACAGGGACGAATGAATTTGTTCTCTGTTATAGACAGAGCATTGAAAGATGGAACCATAGTTTGTTACGAGGACGATGAGTTCAAAACCGAAGCCGATTATCAAAAAATCCTTAGCGGTTTAGGTCATTACGAACGTATGGAGTCAGAGGTTCAAGATCCTGATGGAGAAATTATAATGGTTGAGGACTCTACTTTCGTGGCAATGAACCCTATGGATATAAAGTCGTTAAGAATTAAAGAGGATTGGTATGTCGATAAACAACGCTCGGTACGTGATGTTAGAATTTTGGGATTCTGTTTTGTTTATACACGTCCTTCCGATGACGGTTCTTCAAGTACAACTCCGTTGTTTTGGATTCGTTACAACGATCCTGCAGTAAGAAACCTTTTGGCTAACGCGGATATGTACAACCCTAAGAATGACGTACAGCAAATATCTTACGATGATGTTTTTGTTAAACGATTATTTACCTCATACGTGACTCGAACAACTAACACACAGAACAGAAGCATAAGTCAGTATCTTACCGGTTTAGATGCTTTGTTCCAGAGCGATGAGATTGAAGAAGAGATATTTAATCGTGAGCAAGATATGTGGGAATATTAACAGACGAAAGTTTTTTCAAGATATTTTAAGTGTGCGGCCTTTTAAGGCTGCACACTTTTTTGTTGTTTTTGTCGTAATAAAAGCATTGAAAAAAACATATATCTTGAAGTCAAATCGCAACGGCTTAGATATGAATTATATTTTCACCTGTTGAAAAGATAGCAAGTAACAAAGTAGGTAGCAATGACTCTAATAGAAATTATATTTTTACCATTATTTTACTAACATCTCACACTAATTTACTGATGTTTAATGTTAATTTGCTAATGTTTAACACTAATTTATTAGTGTCCCTAACTAATCTATTGTTTAGTGATATTGATTTTGTCCGAAGTGTGTCAATAGAAAAATAGAGGGTATGTTATTAGTTTTATGCAAAATTTCTGTATCTTTGCACAAAATATCAAGCGGGGAATTTAATGGCAGGTTTCAAGATATATAATGCGTCGGCAGGAAGCGGTAAAACTTTTAATCTTGCAAGTAACTATATTTTTACGGCAGTGGTTAGCGGTTTTGAAAATATATTGGCTGTAACTTTCACAAACGCTGCTGCCAAAGAAATGAAAGACCGAATTATCGACGTATTGCGAAATATCTCGCAAGGGAAAAAGGATTCCGAAACTGTTGGATACATCAATAACTTGAAAACTCAATTTGCTAAGCATTCGATTAATATCTCCGATGCGCTCTTGCAACAGAAATCACAAGAACTGCTGACGAGAATTTTGCATAACTACTCGTTTTTTAATATCTCTACAATTGATTCGTTTTTTCAGTTGGTGCTTAAAAATTTAACTAAGGAATTGGGTGTGGTTGGTAATTATATGCTTTCGTTAAATGCTCAAAAATATGACGAATTAGCCGTTAAAACATTGGTAACTTCCCTAAAAGAAGATGATGAGCAAGGAAACAAAATCTTTGAGTGGTTGGCGAATTATTTTGATAAAATTCACGAGGACCATAAGACGTGGAACATAGAGAAAACGTTGAATGCTTTTGTGAAAAATGCGTTTGGCTCGGACGATGTCAGCACTATTTTGCAGAATAATGCGGAGGATTTTTCCTTAGAGCAGTTGGATAAATTGAGAAAGTCGTTGGTAAAAAGCATTGTTGAGTTTGAAAAGATTTTGAGACTCAAAAGAGAAAAGTTTTTGAAGAGTTGCGAGAGTTTCGGGCTTAAAGAAGCGGATTTCAAGGAAGGTCGAAAGGGCGGAGTATATAAATATATCAAGCAATTGCCTCAAAAAATAGAGATAGAAGAAATAAAAAACCGTCATACATGTGAGGAAGTTTATAATGAAACCAACGATATAATCGAATATATAGAAAAGAATTATGATGCGTATAGGCTGAACAAGATTTATTATGCCAATATTTATCCGTTGGGTGTGCTGAAATATATTTCTGATATAAAGAGTGATATTTTGAAGCAAGACAATATATTTGTGTTGAATGATACGGCGTCTTTCTTGGATAAATTGAATGAGGGCGATGTCCCGTTTGTGTTTGAGAAAATATCGCAAAGGGTTGATAATATCTTTATAGACGAATTTCAAGATACCAATCGTGCTTCGTTTCGTAACTTGGAAAAACTAATGAATGAGTGTGTGAGCAGCGGAGGTAAATCGTATATATTCGGAGATATAAAGCAGAGTATATATAGATTCAATGGCGGCGATTACACTATTATGCAGGGCGAGGTTGATAAGATAAAGCAAAGCGATAGCAAGAATGTGATTGAGTTGCAAGACAATTTCCGTTCGTTGGGTAATGTCGTTGAATTTAATAATAATCTTTTTGGAAATATATATAAGGAAAAAGGGATAGATTTTCAAGACCAGAAAGTCAGAAGAGAAGAAAACAAAGGTATAGTTAGAGTTCAGTTTGCAGAAAATAGGGATGCGGTTATAGATTATATCACAAGAGAGATTAAATACTACAATGATAAAGGTTATGATTTGAATGATATAGCAATATTGTTCCGCAGTAATGTCGATTTGGTCAGTGTGGCGAAGTCATTGAAAGATGCAGAGGATTTTGATTACAATCCTGTAAGTGATGTAGCCTTTAAGTTCTCATCATCTTTGGCGGTTAGCAAGATTATAGAAACCTTGAAATATATCGATGACAAAAAGCGTGTAATATCTAAGGAGATTATAAATAGTAGTGATGAGAATATAAAACGTATCAATGCTTTGTCGAGCAGTTACAAGACCGATAAATCCTTATTGGAGTTGGTTATGAATATTGCTGTTGTGTTGGATATTAATGATGATGCGGTTTTCTTGCCTGCTTTTTATGATAATATTAAAGATTATACCAAGAATACGGGAGGAAATTTAACGGATTTTTTGGATTATTGGGACGAAGCGTTGCAAGAGCGAAACGTTGATATGAGTGGAGTTAAGGCAGGCGTACATCTGACAAGTATTCATAAATCAAAAGGTTTGGCATATAAGGTTGTTATTGTTCCTTATTGTGATAGTAGTTTTTATAAATCAAGTAATATTTGGGTTAAATCTTGCGAAGATGATGCGTTGCCAATCTTTTCGGCAATGTCTTCAAGTTTGGAAGATACGAAATATAACGATGAGTTTGAAAAGGAAAATCACGCTCAGTATATGGATACAATCAATTTGATGTACGTTGCTTTTACACGTAGCAGGGATAATCTTTCGGTTATATCCACAATGCCGTCGGAAAAAGCGAAGAGTGAAGATGCGAAGTCGTTGAATACATTGTTGTTTAACTATGTAAATAATTCGGAAAACAGTAAATTTGTTGCAAGAGAGGATAACCTATATATTTATAAGAATTGTGAAGATACATTGAAATCTTCTTCAAAATCCGATGAGGGAAAGAATGACGAGATATTGATAGATAAGATAGAATTTTCGGATAATGTTGTGAATTTCGCCAAATCCAATAAAGACGAACTGGAAGAATATTTTAATAATTCGTATCAAGAACTTTCTCAAAAGGAAATAGGTACGAAGTATCACACATATATTTCCAATCTTATTAAAGCAGAAGACAAACAAAACATATTGTTAAAAGCGGAGCAATCGAAAGACGATACGGTTTTGTTGGAAGAAATCATTGATAAGATAATAGAAACAACGAGCGAAAGACATTGGTTTGATGATACGTATAGCGTCTTGAACGAAAGGGCGATAATAAGTTTTGACGAAGCGAATGAATTGGTGGTTAAGCGTCCAGACCGTATTATGTACAATGATAAAAATATTATAGTTGTTGATTATAAATTTGGTAAAAAACAAGATAAATACAAAAAGCAAGTTCATCATTATATGAATTTACTTGGCAATGTTCGTGGCTTTGAAGACAAAGAAATATCGGGATATTTGTTTTATATAAATATTGAACAAGGTGTGGGTGTCGAAATAGAAAAATGTTAAAGGTGTTAGGAGTGTTAAGATGAAAGGTAGCGGTTTTTTACATACTGTGGCTCAAAAGATTTTTGAGAAAGAAAAAGATAATTTACAAAATGTTATGGTTTTGTTTCCCAATCAACGCGCCATACGTTTCTTTTTTGAGTATTTGAAAGACAATGCCAAAAACTCGGTTACACCAAACGATAAAGACAATTCGGTATTTTTCGTTCCAAAGATATTTTCTATTGATCAAATGGTGGGAGATTATTTGGTTGATATGAGAAAAGGCGATAATTTGGAATTGTTGTATTTGCTTTATACAGTGTATTGCGATGTTTTTAGAAAGAATTTTCAAGCACAAGATGACTATACGATAGAGAGTTTCGATGACTTTTATTTTTGGGGTTCGGTTATACTCAAAGATTTTGACCAAATAGATAAAGAATTGGTCAATGCAGAAGCGTTGTTTAGGAATTTGCAAGATTATAAAGACTTGGAAATCGACCCGAAAGAGTATTTGAACAGCCAGCAAATAGAATTGATAAACCGATTGTTCAATAGCAATATCGATAATGACGAGTCTTCGATGCGAAAGAACTTTGTAAAAGTATGGAACAACTTGTACGAAATATATCAGCAGTTTAATGAATTGTTGGACGAGCATAATTTGGCGTATTCAGGCAAGATGTATAGAGAGTTTGCGAGACGATTGGAACAAGGAGAGATTACATTGAGTTGCGAAAAGGTGAAAATCATCGGTTTTTCGGTTTTGAATAAGGTTGAAAAGAAAATATTCAGACTGTTAAAAGAACAATACACGACAGACTTCTATTGGGATTACGACAATTACTATGCGACAAACGACAAAAACGAAGCGGGAATATTTATTCGAGAGAACATAGTTTTGTTTCCACAAAGCAATGATTTGAAAGATGTATCCTTTGATAATATTACAAACAAAAAACAACAAATCAATATTATTTCTTCGCCATACGAAACAACTTCTTTGGCGTATATTGGTATGTGGTTAAAGGAAGTGGTAACGAGCGAATCAGTGTTAAACACTACGGCAATAGTGTTAAACGACGAATCACTGATTCCATTAGTCATAAAATCCTTACCGGTAGAGTACAAAGGCAAAATAAATATAACGATGGGTTATCCATTCAATCAAACTTGGTTGTATAACGAGTTGCTTGCAGATTTATATGCTTTGGTGGATAAAGGAGAGTTTAGTAAACAGAAAGTATTTGATACTATAAAACATATTGTTGATTCTTTTACGGATAGCAAAAAGGACGGTCTTTGGCAAGTAGCGATATTAAAGAAAATAAGCGAGATGCTATTGGCTTTTATCGATATGCTTGACAAGATTAAGGATGTAAAAATCGGTGGTGATATAATTAAAAGCGTATTAAAGAAAGAATTGTCTGCGTTTAGTTTGGATATAATTTCGGACGGAATAGACGGAGTGCAGTTAATGGGTATGTTGGAAACGCGTAGTTTGGATTTTGAGAATGTGTTGATGCTTTCGACAGATGATGACAATCTGCCGAAATTATCAAGAGAGGTCTCTTTTATCCCTTATTCGTTTCGTAAAGCGTATGATATGGGCAGCGTGGAAAGAAAGAGCGGCGTTTTCGCATATTATTTCTATCGTTTGCTGCAACATGCCAAAAGAGCAGATTATATATATACAACAATAGGTGGGGAGAACAAATTAAAGGAAAAAAGTAGATTTTTGCGTCAAATAGAGATTGAGTTTCCTGCGATTGGAGAAAAAAAGCAGATAAATTATAAAAGTCTTACGGCAGTTAAAGCATTGCGACCTGAAAACAGAGAATATTTCTTTGATATCAATGAATTGAAATTTTTGGATAAAGGTGAGAGAAGTTTAAGCCCTTCATCGCTAAATAATCTTATACATTGTCAGCAGAAGTTTTATTTGAAAAATGTAAGATACTTGAGCGAAACAATTGACGACGATGATTATTTGGCTATTGCATTCGGAAACGTTTTTCATAACAGCATTAACTTGTTTTATGAGGATATTAAAGGAAAGAATATCGGCGTTGAAAATGCTATGCCGTATATAGAAAATGCTATTGATAAATATATAAATTCCGATGCTACGGAGCAAGATAGGCGTGTTTGCTCAGATGCCATTCATTTGAATATGATAAAAAAATATATGAAGCAGGTCTATCGGAAAGACTTTGAAAACAATGTCGAATATATTGGTGGCGAAAAAGAATATAAAAGAGATTTGAACGTTGGCGGATATACCGTTCATTTGTTCGGACGTTTGGATAGGATTGATAGGGTAGAGGATAGCAATTATGGAAATGTTGTTCGTATTGTAGATTATAAAACTGGTGCTGCAAAAGAAAGAAATTTCAATACCTTTGAACAATTGATGCAATGCCCGAATGAAGGACAAAAATCAAGGAAAAACGGTTTTGAGAATATATTTGAGATTTTATTTTATTGTTATTTGGCTTATAATAATGGTGAAGCAGATGTGATTAAGCCCGAATTGTTATATTTGTCCGATTTAGATGATAGGGATATAACGATGTCGGAGTCTCGCAGTAGAAATAAAAACGTTTTTTATTATGATAAAAATACTAATGAGGCGTTTGAGAAAAGTTTGAAGACAATGCTTGGCGATTTTTTAAGCAAACAGCAAGGCGAAAAGTATGAAGCAATAATAAATGAGGATAAATGTCGTTATTGCGACTACTATGTTCTCTGTCGAATGGGTAAAAAAACAAGACGATAATGATACAATATAAAGAGAAAATATTTGATAATGGTTTGCAAGTCATTGTTAATGAAGATTTGATGACAGAACTTGTAACCGTTAATTTATTATACAAAGTAGGAAGTAAAAACGAAGATGAGAATCACACAGGTTTTGCTCATTTGTTTGAACATCTTATGTTTTCGGGTAGTAAGAATTTTCCCGATTTCGATAATCTTATAAATTCCATAGGAGGGGAGAGCAATGCATTCACTAATTGCGATATTACTAACTTCTATTGCACCGTTCCAAGTATTTATTTGGAAACTATTTTGAGGATTGAAGCCGATAGAATGTGTAACCTTATTATTGATGAGGAACATTTGGCTGTTCAAAAGAAGGTCGTTTGCGAAGAATTTAAGCAACGCAATTTGAATCAGCCTTACGGAGATTTGCATAAACTGATGCGAGAATTGTCTTATACCACGCACCCATACAAGTGGCAAACGATAGGAAAAGATATTTCCCATATAGAAAAAGCGAATCTATCAATCGTAAGAGAATTTTATGCCAATTATTACAATCCGTCCAATGCTGTTTTTGCAATATCTGGTAATGTGAAAGCAGAAGAAGTTTTCGATTTGGCGGCAAGTATTTTTAATTTTGGCAATCGTGGAACAAAAACTATAAACTATAAACAAGAGCCATTGCAAACTGAAAATCGAGAATTGACGGTCGAAAGAGATGTGCCTGCCAATGTAATAGTAATAACTTTTCCTATGTGCGAAAGAATAAATGACGATTATTACGCTTGTGATTTACTTTCCGATATTTTGTCTAATGGTAAGAGCTCGCGTTTGTATGATGCTTTGGTAAGAAATAAACAAATATTTACGGGTATAGATGCTGTTATTTCAGGTGATGATGACAAGGGTTTGTTTATGATTATCGGCAAATATGCGGATGATGTAGATATTAAACTTGGAGAAGATATGATTTGGCAGGAATTAAGAAACCTTGTTGATAATCCACCGACCGAGAGAGAATTTCAAAAAGTTAAAAACAAGAATTACGCAAACACAACGTTTAATAATATAAAAATTGCCGACAAGGCACTCAATCTTGCATATTATGCACATTTGGATATGCTTGAAAGAATAAATATTGAACAGGAATATTATGAAAAAGTAACAATCAATGGTTTGATTGAATTGGCAACAGAAATGTTTTTTGAGAATAAACATAACACATTATATTATACAATAAAGAAATAAACAATATCAAAGATGAAAAATAATAATTCAGAATTGGAAACGAAGACGTCTTCACTTATGCCGATGATAAGTGTAACGGTCTTGTTTTTTATGTGGGGTTTTATAACATCGTTAAATGATGTTTTGATACCGTATCTTAAAGGCGTTTATTCATTAACGCATTTTCAAGCGAATATAGTCCAATTTGCATTCTTTGGGGCATATTTTGTCGGAGCGTTTGTATTCTACTTGTTCGCTCGTAAAGGCAAAGACCCGATAACAAAGATTGGATATAAAAACACATTGGTCATAGGTTTGATAATAGCAGCCATTGCTTGTTTCTTATTCGCTATGACAGCCAAAGCGAATTTACCTTTTTCAGTGTTTTTGATGACTTTGTTTTTATTGGGAATAGGTCTTACGTTTTTACAGATTGCGGCAAATCCGTTTGTTTCCATAATAGGAGATAGAGAAACTGCATCTTCAAGACTTAATCTTACTCAGGCGTTTAATTCATTGGGAACAACATTGGGACCTGCCCTTGGCGGATATTTTGTTTTCAATTATTTTGCAAAACAAACCACAGGAACGCAGGCGGTATTTTTGCCTTATATGTTCCTTGCTGCATTGCTATTGGCTTTGACGGTGTTTATCTATACTTCAAAAATTTCTTACACAGAAGAAAAAGAAGATGTGGTATCTAAAAAGGAAAGCATATTTAAGAAACCTTATGTGCTTTTGGGAGCATTAGGAATTTTCTTTTATGTTGGGGCGGAAGTAAGTATAGGCAGCAATTTTGTGTCGTATATGAAAGAGATTTTGAATAAACCGGAATCTCTTGCCTCTGCATTTCTTAGTTATTACTGGGGTGGAGCGATGATAGGCAGATTTCTTGGGGCAGTATCGTTGTCAAATGCGAAGAAAACGAATAAATTTATCTATATGGTTTTGCTCGCAATTGCTTCATTCGCTATAATTTTCTTGGTAAATTATTCTCTTAACGGACTTGTATTTCATCAAGTTTGGTTCTTTATTATATTCATCATTCTTAACTTTGTATTTTTCTATCTTGGCGAAGGTAAGCCTGCTTTGAGTTTAGGTATATTTGCTTTGGTAAATTTAGGTTTGATAATATCGTCTTTTATTGTCGCTCCGACAATTGCAGTTTGGTGTATTTTGGCAATAGGATTGTTTAATTCCATAATGTGGGGCAATGTCTTTACGTTGGCAATTGATGGATTGGGAAGCCAAACGGCGTCTGCATCGTCAATACTCATTATGATGATTGTTGGGGGTGCAATTTTACCTCCATTGCAGGGACTTTTGGCTGATGCAATAGGAATTAAATATTCATTTATCATACCAATGATTTCATATATCTATTTATGTTTCTATGGCTTGAAGGGATATAAGATAGGTAAAATAAGACCATAAAATGAAGAGGAAAAATTATTAAGTCGAATCAAAAAAATAATCATTGATAAAAATAAATTAGTGTTTAAAGAAAATTTATTGATATTTAACACTAATTTTGCAGTTTGAGAGATAAAAATAGACAGACTTAGATTTTATAAAACAATAAAGAAAACAGATTTAACGATGAAGATATCTTTTTCACCACCTTACATAGACGAAGATGTGATAAAAGAAGTAGATGATTCCTTGCGAAGCGGTTGGATAACGACAGGTCCAAAAGTCAAGGCGTTGGAAGAAGAAACGGAAAAATTGCTTAGATGTCCTGCTTGCAGTGCTGTAAATTCTTGGATGAGCGGTGCAATATTGTCATTGCGATGGTTAGGGTTAAAATCCGATGATGAGGTTATTGTACCTGCATATACATACTGTGCAACAGCTTTGGCTGTAATAGAAGCAGGAGCTAAACCTGTTATGGTGGATATAGGTGAAGATATGACTATCGATACAGAAAAGATATTGCAAGCCATAAATCCGCATACCAAAGCCATTATTCCGGTCGATATAGGCGGTATTCCGTGTAATTATCTTAGAATCAAAGAAATTATTAATTCGCAAGAAATACTTAAATTATATACTCCAAACTCTGATAACCAGGATAAATTGGGGAGAATAATGATTCTTTCGGATAGCGCCCACTCAATTGGTGCTAAAATTAATTCTCAAAGCGTTGCAAACTATGTAGATATATGTGTGTTGAGTTTTCACGCCGTTAAAAACATTACTTCTGCCGAGGGTGGTATGATTTGTTTGAATTTACCCACACCTTTTGATAATAAAGAGTTGAAAAAATGGTTTAGGGTAATGTCTTTGAATGGTCAGACGAAAGATGCTTTCACGAAAAACCAACTTGCTTCTTGGCGATATGATGTTCTTGGAGGTGGAATGAAATGTAATATGCCTGACGTTAATGCTGCGATTGCTTTGGCTCAAATACGCAAGTATGACTACTTACTTAAAGAAAGAAAACGCATATTTAATCGTTATAATTCTTGTTTGCAGAAGTTTAAGTGGACAAAACTTCCTTTTGAAACTATTGAAAACGGAGAGGATAGCCATAAAGAAAATATTGAATCCTCGTATCATTTATATCCGTTGAGAATCTTGGATATAAATGAGCAACAAAGAGATGATATGATTATGAAATTGGCAGAGACAGAGATTGCAACCAATGTTCATTACATACCGATGCCTTCTTTAACCGTTTTCAAAAATATGGGATTTGATATTTCGAATTATCCTATTGCAAACAAAGTGTTTAAGCAAGAGATAACACTGCCGTTATATCCTCAATTAACTGATGAACAAGTGGATTTTGTTTTGGAAAATCTGATTAGGGTGCATGATGAGGTTGTAGCACAGAAATAATTTTGGTATTTGAATATTGTTTCTGTATTCAAATTTTTGCAAAATAGTTGGGTGTAATGGCAAAAAGACTTTTTGATATAGTATTTTCATTGTTTGGCCTGCTGATTTTAAGTTGGATGTTTGTGATTATTGCGTTGGCGGTAGGATTGACAAGTAAGGGCGGAGTTTTTTATAGGCAGAAAAGAGTGGGGCGTAATAACAAGGATTTTGTGTTATACAAATTTCGCTCGATGTGTGTCAATGCCGATAAGGGTTCATTGATTACCATAGGGGGAAGAGATAGCAGAATTACGAAAGTTGGGTATTTTATTCGCAAATTTAAGTTGGACGAATTGCCTCAATTGTTTAACGTCTTAATTGGAGATATGTCTTTTGTGGGACCTCGTCCCGAAGTACGTTATTATGTGGATATGTACAATGAAGAACAATTAAAAGTTTTGTCGGTGCGTCCCGGAATAACCGATCCTGCATCGATTGCGTACAGAAATGAAAACGAGTTATTGGAACAACAGCAAAATCCGAAGCAATACTATATAGATGTGATTATGCCTGACAAACTGAGAATAAATTTGGAGTATCTTCAACGGAGGACTCTGATTAGTGACATTAAAGTAATTTTTCAGACTTTTTTAGCTATATAGATTTTTTGAAATTGAAAAATACGTTCAAATAAGAATAAAAAATAGAAAATTTGTGATTAAAAACATCCTTTTTTCAATCTTTGATAGCGATTTTTAACGAAAAATAAAAGAAAATAGAATAAATTAGTGAAAATTTTTTAGTTGTGTATAATCTTATTTTTCAGTTAAATAAAAATAAAACTGTAAATAAAATTGAAAAAATATTATAAAATATTTTGCAGGTATTGAAAAATGATGTACTTTTGCAAACGTTTTAGAAAACACGCCTCTTTAGCTCAGTTGGTTAGAGCACATGACTGTTAATCATGGGGTCCTAGGTTCAAGTCCTAGAAGGGGCGCAAAAATTTTTACCACACACTTTGTGGTTATCCCAAGTTAAGTTGTTTTTGTGTTAAGAGTCTGGCAAATGATGTCGGATTTTTTTATTTTTATAATCCTGTAAAGAAAGATAATTATAATCGGAAATTCAAAAAGTCATTTTTTGCAAAACGTTTGGTCATTTTTTTGCAAAATTTTTCCAGCAGGGCGGAGTTGCCCTGCTTTCTTCTTTCTTTATTTTTTCATCCAATCTTTTTATAGAACATCATATCTTTATATTTAGAAGTTTTATTGATATTAACCGCCACCTCTTTACACTGTGCTCCTTCGAGAGGATTTCCGATGTTCGGGTGCATTGTCAACCATTGGCACAATTCCACGATAGATGTTTTGTTGGACGTAAAGTAAAAGTACGAAGTCCATTGCAATAAGTCAAGCACTTCTAAATAATCTTTAAGCCCCCAATAAGAAGTATAGGAACTGCAATCTGTTGAAAGATACGGAGGGTCTAAAACAAAACAAACATTCGGCAGATACTTGTATAACGAAAACAACACCTTGTAGTCTATATGTGTTATCTCTACTCCGTCCAAATACCCGTCGGCATTATATTCACTTTGCTTTATTTTGTTGTAAAAACATTCTTTTGCCAACTCTTCATAGCTCGTTGCGAACTGCCCACTGAACAGCAGCGATGCCGACAGCGTTATATAATCCACATAGCCTTTTTGTTCCTCGTCATATATTATCTGCAATATCTTTCTACGCAACTCTTCGGGCAGTCTTACCTTTTTTGAAAATCCCCCCCCCCGTGTAAAATCCTGAATTTCAAAGCGTATTTTTGCCAATAAATCGTTTGTTCTGCTGATATTGTTTAGCCTATTAATATACCAATCATAATCGTTGTATATCACTCTTGCGTCCGGGCGTTGCTGTTTAATCGTATGAGCCAACAGTCCGCTACCTCCGAACAAATCTACGAATATGACCTTGTCATTAAAATCGTTTAAACACTCTTTGAAAAGTTTTAGAAAACCTCTTTTTTGTCCTTGAAAGGGCAAAGGTGCTTTTGTATAATTTTTCATCTTTCTTTTATTTATTAATTTTTTTGTAATTTTGCAATCTCTCACATAAAAACGGGTGTCCATAGCACCGAACAGAGCATACCTCTGTCGTAGTGCTATGTACACTTTTAATTGTTGAGAAGGGTGAGAGCTTCTCTTCATAAGTCAGAGGTTTTTTATCCCTCCTTAAAATACATTTCAGCCTCTTCGGTTCTCCTTTTTATCAGTCCGTCCAACTTTTTGCTACCTGCATAGACCCACCTCATAAACTCGTTTTCTATACTTTTGTCCATTGGATTTGCTTTTATTTTTTTGAGCAGCGTACTCTTTTTTAGGTTTTCCAATCCTACATTAAAAGCAAACGACACTAATGCGTCAAACTGATTTTGATTTATTTTAAGGTTCAAATCATTTATACCTTTTTCAAACGCTTTCAAATCTTCTTTTAAGATCCTTTCGGCTTCGCCGATATTTATTTTCTGCCCTTGTCTTACGTTTTTTGTGTGTCCGTAGCCGATAGTCCATACCCCTGCGGTGCAGAGATAGGCAGAAAGTTTCAGCCCTTCATATTTTTTAATTAATTCAATTCCTTTTTCGCTTGTTTTCATCTTTGTTTTAGTTTTTTAATACGACATATCCACATTAACAGGCACTACAATATTTATTGTACCCACTTTTATTGCCACTATTGGGATAACCCTACATTTATTTGCTGCCACATTTACGCTATATCCTCCTGTAAAAGGTATGCACGCACTTTGGCTTCCTGTATTTTTTATTATAAGGTTATGAATTACTCCTGCGGGTGTATTGGTTAACATACTACTATAAAGATTATTGAGTGTAACAGTCGGGCAACTGTTACTTCCTACTACGGGTACTATAACGTTTGTTGTCTGTTTGAATGCGTTACTTATTGCCGTTGTGTCCAAACCGCTAACGGTTGTCGGTGGAGCAACCACTTTATTGATGTAGTTGTATAGCACATCATCGCCTATATACGCCATTTCGGTAACTATTGCCTTCGGGCTTGTATCACTTGTACCGCTGCACATCACTTTAACCATAAGGTTCGCTCCGTAACCGCTTTTCGGCACTTTCATCGTGTTGTCGTGATTGGCTTCCACGCCTCTTGCTTTTACGGTATAGTAGGGTGTTTCATTTGATGCCGAAGCCGCATTGATAAAGATAAATGTCAGTTCTTTTCCTGCACCGTATTTGTTAAATAACGCTGTATATACCGCTCCGCTACCTGCCGACGAAACCACGTTTATTATGGTGTTGTTATTTGTTATGCTTGCTCCTTTTATTATAAACTTAACAAATCCGTCATTTATCTCATTTGCCAATGTTGCGTTGCTGTACAGATTATGCGTTACACCTATGCTTATGCCCAAATTCGCAAATGTCATTATTTTGCAATTATACGCTTCTTTTCCTTCTATACTATACTCCGAACCGTTTAAATTTATTTTACTGATATTTGCCATATTTTTTTGTTTGTTAAAATATGCGTGGCTTTGTTTTTTGCCACGCATATTGTTGTTTGGTTATCGAACCGTTACTGTTTCTTCTGTTCCGCTGAACGAACTTGACACACTTCCTGCCGGTGTTATAGTATGGTCTGCTATCACCACTCCTGTATTTGTTCCACTAACACTTACATTTCCTGCTGTTCCCTTGAATGTAGGGTTACCCACACTTGTTACTGCATTACCTTTCGTTGGTGTTCCCATTCCGACCATAACGCTGTCGCCTGTCGCACTTGTATTAACCTCTCCTGTTGCAACTATAACTTCTGCTCCTGCCGTAATATCTGTAACAACTTCAATATCTGTTGTTGATGCCAATCCGGGCATTTTATTTCCGCTTACGCCTGTTAAAACTCTCGCTCCTGTACCTGTTTCCGATACATCGCCTGTCGCCACACTTTCAGCACTTCCTGCAACAGGTACCGTAACGTCTGAGAACGATACAGTCTTTGTCGTCAATATCAATGTATCGCCACTTACTGATGCACTCATTCCCGGAACAGAGGTAGCATTTGCTTTGGATGCCTTGGTACTCCCCGATACTCCTGTTATCTGCTTTTTCACAAGTTTTGCTCCCAATTCCGATAAACCATCAATATAGTTATGTATTGGTATTGTTTTCTTTTGTGGCGTTGGCGTATCATGTATTGTTGTCTGCACCATTTTACTTGTACTTCCGGGATACGATTTAACAAATGAGTCTGTCGCTGCCTTTCCTTGTGTTACCGTTCCGCTCGGAGTAAAACTTCCGCTTGCCGACACGCTTCCGCTGTTTGTTACCGTATGTTTTACCGTCTGCGGTGTTCCGCTAAATGTACTTGACACACTACCTTTGGGCTTAAATTTTCCGCTTGCTTTATCTTTGAACGCAAGGGCTTTCAAACTCCCTGTATCTCCGAACTCGTGCCATAAATTATCTGCGTCCGAAAACACATACTCCAATCTACCTGATATTGCCACATCCCCGGCTTTGACTTCCTTATACGTCAGCGTATAGGTTACTCCGCCGAATACGTATGTTGTCGCTGTCGGTTTTGTGCCGTGATAATAACATATCGCCGTTGTAGAACCTGCGGCTCCTGTCTTGATATACACGTGAGTATATATCCCGTCGGAAGTAATATTTGCCTCATCAATACAAGTACCGATATACCGCATTGCTCCCGTCAATTGGTTAAGCACGTTAAGAATATCTTGTCTCGCCTTTTCGTCCGCAAAGGTGTAGGTTACACCATTTACCGTAATTTTACTTAAATCTGCCATAATTCCTTTAATTTTGTTTTTTTATTTTTACTTCATTTTATTTCTATTACCAAATTATCATCGTTTTCTATCCTTGCCGCCACAAACTTCAAATCATTCTCCAACTCCGACACCTTTGTCGGTATCTTGGATTGTTTGTATTCCTGCACCGTCAGCGTTCTTATCCATAAGTATATATTTGTTGAAAACACTATCTCTCTCACGTCTTCATACACAAAAGTCATATTGTCCTGTATCGGATATTTCGTTTCGCCTATGGTTATTTCGCCCTCATCAAATCGCTGTCCTACGTTTATGTTCAGATAATAACTTGACTCTCTCGGTACTTTTATTCTCACTTCGCCAAACACTTTATACATCAGCTGCGTGTAGTCAAATACCATATCTTCGCATATTATCTCGCCGTTACCGTTGCCGTTGTCTGTTGTCAAATCATACTGTTTGCGATACGTTGAGGCTCCCGTTACTTCTTCCAATCTCTTGATTTTAGCGTTTATCTCATCCAATATTACCTTGCTTTCGGGAATACTCTTATCCTCAAACGCTTCTTCCACTCTTTGACGATTGAAGTGTTCCAACTGTTGCGGTTTTATCCTTCCTCTTTGTATCTTCTCTGCCATAACGCTTCTATGATTTAAGAGTTAAAATAGCCCTCCATTACCACCACATCGCCTGTTTCAAGTTTATATTCTCTGAACTGAATGGCAATCTCACCTGCTTTTATGTAGTCTATTGTCGGATATTTCATTACTCCGTTTATTGTTACTCTTGATGTCTCAAAGTCAAAACCTCTTACATCCGTCAGCCTTGCTTCCTGGCTTCCCTCTGTAAATGCCATTTGGCGGATTTCTTTGTCGCTTGTCGGTGTTGTTCCACTGCCACCGCCTATCAACTGCCGCAGTTGTTTTCCGTAAATAAAAGTCCCTTTGTCTTTGACTATATCGTAGAAATATACTCGTCCGTCCTCAAAATCAGCAATATTTCCGTCAAACGCTTCCATAAGCGTCAAATCTTTCGGAATTACTTCGTTGTATAGTTCCGTATATTTCTTATCGACATCGTCATTTGTTGCGTACTTGCTTAAATCAACATTAACACCTTCCAACTGGTTGATACTCTCTTGTATCATCTCCGAGACTTGTTCGGCGGTGTAATACCTTTGGTTGTTTTCCGTTATTCTTTGTTGTACCAAATCCTCCACGCCTATTTCTTCAAGCGACACATCGCCGTCCAACTCCCTGTTGTTTATCATCGGTTTATCGGCAAGTGTCTTGTATGATGTCGCCATTATTTGCAAGTTGTTCAACAGGTCTATAACCCTGTTCAATTTCTCTCTTACACTCTTTCCACCCTCGTTGTTTAATATCTGTTCAATCATATCTTAAAAGCATTTTAATAGGTTTTTAATATGTTTTTAACACCTTTTACTTATCTTTCCAATACTCTTCATCTTTCCACACTTCTTTGTCGTCCCATTCTCCGCTTGTCAATATCCATTTACTTTGTTCGCTTATTCCCGTGCAATACACCGTGCGAGATATTGCGGCTGTATATTGCGGAACTTCCACCTCCTGCACACTCTCAAATACAGCATCTATCGGCAAATTATTTGCTTTTGCAATATCTGCCAAATGCTCCACTCCGACGCTCATCAGAGCGATGTCTATCAATGACTGTCCTATCTCGCTTTGTATCTTCATCGTTTTATTGGCTTATTATCGGCAATTTTATCATCTCCAACTTCTTTATTCTTTGTTCCAAAGCATCTATCATCTCGCCCACCATGGACGCTATACTCTCCACTCTATACATATCCGTATATTTGACGCTTAACAGTGCTCCGACTATTATACCGCTGTTGTTACCTCCGTTTATCGTTATGGGTTGGAACACCTGTTGCAACTGCCCGTATGTCTCGTAGTGGCAGTTAATGGTTTTTGCCATATTCTTGTCATATACAGGCGAGGGTGCTACCACTTTTCTTTTCATCACAAAATACACGCTGTTTAATATGCTGCCTACCGTGTTAAGTCCTGTTTTCAGTTGCACTTCTTCCACATCATATATTGCTCCGTTCCACAATACTTTACCGCTTGTTATCTTGTATGAACTCTGTTGTGGCGGCTTGCTATACGTGTTATATTCCAATCCGCTTATGATGATAGGGTAGTCCTCGCCCCAGCCGTACATAGTCCGCAGCATTCTCTCCACTGCTTTGACCACATCGCTGTCCGCCTGCGACAAAAACGCAAAATCCACCGGCTGCACCTGCCTTGTCTTATTACTATCCGTTATTACCTTCATATCTCACTATTTTTTTATTATTAATTATCAAATCCAACCAAACATTACCAACCACACTCAAAAATCCGCATCAAACCCTCATCAACGTCAGCGAAAAGAGTCGCACCGCTTATAAATTTTCGCCATTACGAAAATTTCTCAGCGGTAGTCATTGGCAAACCCTCGTAGGCGAGAGCGACAAACCTTCCGCATCCATTGTTTTTGGTACTTTTTACAAAAAGTACGCTTTTCTTGGTTCGTTCTTTTCTAAAAAGAATGAACATCAAACTTAACCCCTTCAAACACATACCTCCTTATAAACCCCGCCACTCTGTCCTTATCTATATGCACCGGCACTTCCACCATAAAATCCACACCCATGGTATTCTCTTTCTCGGGTATTATCATCGTTTTCTCTTCCGTCTCATCTTCGCCGTAGGCAAACGTTACTTCGCCCGTCGGTTCATTGGCTTTGAAAAACGATACATTATAATCCGTTCCGTCCGTTATTTCGATACCCTCACCAAAGCGTTTTTTCAGCAGTTCTTTTATCGCTTTGACGCAGGAAGTATATCGCAACTCTTCCGTCAAGAGCAGTATGCCGTTATACTCTTGCTCATATTTCTTGCGAGTGTATGCCGTCAGCGACCATATAAGAGCAAACAACGCTTTGCTTTCTCGCAGCCTTATGGGTAACATAAGAAGTATGTATCTTCTCCAATTTATTGTCATCTTTCGTTTTAATTCTTTGCGTTCTCCACCGATGTGCTTATGTTTATCTCTGCCGTATAGTACCCGCTTTTGGCTTGATAACACCTGCTTATCACACCATTTTCTCCGTTGTCGGAGTATGTTACCGATAAAAGAACCATATCGCTTACTCCCTCCACGCTCTGCACTGCGTCTGTTATCTTGCTTTTGAATACAATGCCGCCGAATGTTATGTTTTTCAAATAGTCTTTTATTGCATTCTCGCACGCTGTTTTTATGCTGCTGCCGTCTTTTTCTCCGTCATAATATACCGTGGCATTTATCTTTATGCTGCACGCTTCAAAACTCTGTCCTATTGCCATAATGCCAAGTGGCTTTATATCTTCTATATAGTCCTGAAACCTACTTAACTCTTCGCTGCTCAACGCTGCCAAATCATCACCCACAACCTTTGCTACTCTTATATACACCGCTCTACCTTCTGACACTATCGCTGCGTATTTTATTATTTTCTTCGTTTCGTCTTCCGTAGCATAACCTATCACTCCATCGTCTTTTATTTCCACGCTGTCGCCGTCCTGCCACATCATTGCCATTTTCCACCACCACTGTTTTGTGCCGTACCTTGTGGCAAGGGCAGTCTGTTCCACATCTTTCAGCCAAAGCGAGTGCATCTTTTCCTGTAGGTATATTATGCTGGCGACGATGTAGAACAGCAGGTTCTCTATTGAAGAGGTTTTGAATACATCTTCAAAGTTGTCGTTATCGTTTAGTTGCCATTTCTCTTTAACTTCGGGGCTGCTTATAAACTCGTCCGTCAGTTCTTTTTTTATCTCGTTTATGCTCATATCTCTATATCTATATTCTCGTTATCCACCTGGATATTCTCCACTTTTATGTTCTCTCTGTTCAGGTTCTCGACTACTTTCTGCCGTATCTCACTACCGCCTCCGCTTTGGGCTATCATCTTTTTTATCCCCACACCGAGGAACTTATTTGCTTTCCATTCCCCCTCATTGCTGTCTATTATATTCTCTATAACATCCATTCTGTTATCGCCCAACGCAATATGCCCATCGCTTACAGCCAAGTCCAAATCTTCAAGTAATATTCCTACCATTTCAGTGTGTTATTTTCTTATCCTCTATATCGTCTTGTTTTATTGTCGTCAATTGCGAAGCGGTTGGCGACGTCGTACCTGATGTTGCCGGGTGCGTATGATTATTGAATGTATTAATTAGATTATTTATCTTTTCCACCAATTCCTTTACATTTACAAGCCCGCCATTCTCTCCGCCATTTATTATTATCTGCTCTACTTCTTCCACCATCACAACGAACCCGGTCGCTCTGCTTTCCATAACAACGGCGACATAACTCCCTGTTTTCGGCACTTGGATAATCCCTTTGTTTTTCTCACCTACCACAAGCGAAGCCACAACACTACTCCCGTCATACAACATAACCTCGCACACCATTGTGTTTTTATCCACACTTCGAACCGTTCCGTAGACAACGGCACTGCCGCTTGCTGCTATCTTTCTTATATTTCTTGCTATCTCATTCATAATAGTATATCTTTCTACTTGTCTCTAATTCTTGACGGTAGCCGCCTGTTCCAAAACTTACTGTTACCCCTTTTACCACATATCTTGCTTTTTGCGTTCCTTCTATTTTCAAATCCACTGTATCGCCTTTTCTTACCATTGGTCGCCCGAATGTCTCAAATGTTCCGTTCAGTCCGCTCCATTTCTCGGCTTTTATCTCTTTTTTTACCATGGCTTTCAGTTCCTCCATTGTGAGGTTGTAGTAGTTCTTTGTTATTTCCTGACCATCACCTTCGGAGTATTCTATGGTCTTGCCGTTTGTTTGCCTTGATACGCCCTTGATACGTATCTTGACATCTTCCGCTCTTCTGTATTCCAAATTATGAGATATGATGTTCTTTGCTTCCTCAAATGTTCCGGCGTTACGTCTGCCGTCCGTCATCACCGTATGAACGAAAAGCGTCGGCTCTCCGTCATCATCAAGGGCAAAAAATGCCTTAATTGGGAAACTCTCGGCAAGTTCTTCTATCTCACCCGCAACCGTTGTGGCAGTAGTTCGCCATGAGGCTATCTTCATCTCGCCCCCGAACTTGACACGAATACCCGCAGGCAATATGTCTTCAATAATCTTGTTAATTGTTGTATTTGTATATAACTTCTTTTTAATAGTCGTTGAACGCAAAACAAATACATCATCTTCACACTTGATTATTGTCGGGATGCCCGCTGTAACGTCTTTAACCCACCCAACAAAACGCTTCTCCTTTATATCGTTATAGCCAAGATATATTTCTACCTTGTCGCCCCTGTGAATAGGGCAATTGTTCTCCCTTATCCATAATGTCCTCTTCGGCATCTCTATCTCGCACGTGTCAGCTAATGTATCGCCATCGCCCTTAATCTTTACCGAATGAACATTGCGAATAATTATTTTCTCAACACTCGTGCTACCTTCAGGTACGTGGTATATTGATATTTCACAGTTCAATCTTAACATTACTATGCAATTATTTCTTTTTCCAAAACATAACTTTCATCAGAGGTACAGTCTATCGTTATTGTCTGGTTGTTCTTGTACAATTCAGGTACATGCTTATAAGAATTGACTACAAGCCTTGTAACTTTCAACGTCTCATTAAGATATTGGTTCAGTACCAACAAGGCACGATTATCGCTTATGAAGTTAATTATCTCTTTAACTTTGTTATCAGGATAACCATCGCTCTCATTGTCGGCAACAACAGACACTGTTAGATTGATAACATAGTCCGAATTGCTTATCCATTCTTTTACCGTTGAATTATAACCTTGTATCTGAGTACTGACGATATTTTTACTCATAGACGTATCCATTTGCACACAACCCGAAAGGTCTAAATACTTGCCATCCTCATTCATTAAGATGAATGCTGTGTCGTATTCAACTTCTTGTTGCGTATTGGCAAATTGGTCGTAAGATATTTTTCGCTCTATCGGTTTTAACAGAGAAAAATTTATCCTATGCGATGCTGTCCTTATTGCCGTTATGCCTATATTTTTGCTCAAATCATCCATCATCCTACGTATGTCGCTTCGTTTGTTGCTTCACTCAGTGCTTCTATTATTATGCGTTTTATCTCGCTCGCACTCTCCTTTATCGTCGTTGTGTTTATCGTTATGCCTCCGCTGATAAGGTTCTGAATATTTGTCGTTATGCTTCTGTTGTCGCTTCTGCCACCGCTTCCGCCTGTACTTGATGACACAGAACCCGCAGAACCATATCCGCCGCCACCTATACTCGGTATTGCTGCCGAGGACAAATCCTCTTCTTCTTTATTTACACTCTTTACATTGCTTGTCTTGGCTGCTGCCTTTGTGTTTTTGGCTTGTTTGCTTTGCTCTTTCTTCTTACTCTTTGCTATCTCTTCGTCGTATGCTTTGTTATAGGCTTCTGCACTCTTCTTGCCGAAGTCTGCAAACACGTTGGTAAAGCCTTTCGCCGCCTCTTTGACGCCTTTGAAGTCAAGATGTATTGCCGCTTTTATCATATCGGCTATTGAGGAAAATATCTTTTTTATCACTCCCCACGCTTCCTGACATATTGAGACCACATAAGCCCATGACCCTTTTATTGTCGCACGGAATTTAGCACTTGTGTTCCAGAAGTAAGCAAACAGCCCTGCCAATGCACCTATTGCCATGGCTATCCAGCCTATTATCGGAATACTTGCTATCGCCGTGCCTATACTCCTGCATGCCGTTATTGAGAACACTTTTATCGTTGCTATCACCGGCTTCAATGCCATTATTGCCGTTCCTATCCCTTTTATCATTTTCCATATACCCTCAAATACCGGTATAGACTGTGCCAATGGTATCACCATTTCTATAAATGTACCCATGTACATTGATATTCCGCCTGTCAAGTCAAACAGCGTCAGTTTCAGTCCCTCAATCTTTGCCAATAGTTTGTTGTGTCGCTCCTCATAACTCTGCATAATCGTATCGGCTTGCTCCGTTGCCGTGTTCGTTCCCGTTATTGCTCGCTGATACTCTCGCATAGCTTCTGTGCCGCTTATAAGGGCAATTGCTGACGACACGTTTTCCCTGCCGAATAACTTGGTAAGCAATGCCTGGTCGTTCATTACTGGCTTCAAGACCTGCAACCGCTCTTGCAGGCTCTTGCTTCTGTCCGTCAGTATGTTCAGATTAATTCCGGCACCTCTTAATTCCTGCTGCACATCCTTTGGCAAGAACCTGCCCGCTGCAAGTGTCGTCATCACGTTACGCAGTGCCACACCGCCCTCGCTTCCTTTTCTTCCTGCTTTGTCAAGAACCTGAATGGCGGCATTCGCCTCCTCGAATGACACTCCTGCTGCCTTGGCAGCCATACCGCTTTGCTTCAACGCCTCCTGTATCTGTGGCAACTCTGCCGAGCCCTCCTTTGCAGCCGCAGCCATAACGTTCATCATCCTCGCCATTTCTTTTTCGGCTGCTATCGGGTCGTCCATCGACACCTGAAACTGGTTCATCGCTGTGGTAAGAACTTCCGCCGCTGCCGTGGTATCCCCGCCCATGGTCTTGGAGAGCGTGGCGATGTTCTCGCCCATCTTCTTCATAACCTCCGGCGTCTTGCCCAACTCCGGCGACAACTGGCTTAACAACAACTTGAAACTCTCAACTCCCTGTGCCGCATCGGTGCCGAACTTCTTCGCCACATCCTGCGCCATATCGCCAATCTCAATTAACCCATCACCCGTAACACCCGTTATTGCCGATAATTCCTGCAATGATTTATCAAACGCTACTGCCGGAGCATTTACTCCTTTCAGTATATTTCCAACACCCTGCAACGACTGAGACATTTGATTACAGAATAGAGATAATTTGCCGAATTGCTCCGTCATTACATTTATCGTCTTCTTACTTGTTACGTTAAGACCTTGAATGTTTTTTGACAGTTGATTTACGACATTATTTGCGTCGCCTGTAATATTTATCTGTAATATTATTTGGTTGGTTTCCATATTTTTTTATACCTTTGCAGAGTAATTCAATTCTAAAACATTTTTGTTATGGTCAGTATCCTTGAAAGTATTTTAACAATAGTCCTTGACGTCTTTTTCGTACTGATATTTTTAGGCATTATTTATATAATTTATACTATGCTTAAAGAGTCATTATTTCCCAAAAAGCAGGACAACACTACTACTATCACTTTTCAAATCAATATCAAACAGCCTAACAAGGACAAAGAAGTTAAAGATAAATAACCCTTTTATTCCTTAAACAGCATCGCAAAGTTCTTTAACCGCCATTCTTCAATGAAAATGGCTTCATTGTACCGTCTTGCCCAAGTGTCTTCATCCATCGCTTCCGCATCAAGGTTAAACATATATCGTATTATCGCACTACCTTTCTCAATGAATTTCTCTTCGTCGTTACCGTTAAGACGGTAGTGCTCTACAAGTTTTTTAGCCGTCCAACGGCAGTGCCGAACATCTTCTGTACCTGCGTTGCCAACTGAACGTACAACAAACCGTCTTCAAGCATTATCTTTGCCCCGTCTATCCAGCAGTTCCTGATAAGCACTTCCGTCCCTTGCGTCTCGTCTTTCTTGCTTATCTCCATCGCCGCTCTCATCGTCTTCATGTCCGGTGAATGAAGATAACCCACATATACAGCCTCTTCATCTTCCACTTCCACCTGTACCACCTTGCGGTATTTCTCTTTCCAAGCCTTGACGTCCTGCTCCGCAGCAAGACCGACATATTCTTTGTTTGTTGTGTTTTCCATCGTTTTATCTTATTTTGTTTTGCCCCATTTGATGTTCATCACCATAAGCTCAATTTCGCTTGCTATCGAAGTGTCGCCCTCTTTGACCTCCCTGTTGTTCTTGGTGAACTTGCAGTTCTTTAACACGTCGGTTGTTATCACTCCGTTCTCGGGCAGATAACTTACCACAATGTCAAAACTCGGCAAATCCTGCAACCTGCCGTCAGGTGCCACATTCTGCAAGGCTACTATTTCTTCTTTCAACAAGGTGAGCGAGCCGCTGCACTCTATCCTGCCTTTGCCGTAGCCGATGGGATACCTGCCTGCTCCATACACCTTTTCTATTGTTTGGTTGTCCTCATACTTGACGGACGTTATGCCCTTGACCAAGGTGCCGTTGATGAAGCAACGAACATCAGCCCAGCCGTACATCTCGCCGTTGATGGCGGGGATACCATTATTCAGTCCTTCCATTTTTTATCCTTTTTTTAATCGTTTTCAAATCCTTTTCAAACTCTTTATAAACTCTCCGCATAAGACATCTTTATCTTGATGTTACGAGCCACACCCATAGGCACGTTACGGATTATTATCTCTATTGTCGAAGTACTCAATATGTTCTGCTCCGCATCAATATACACTTCGAAGCCCGACAACTCGCCGTCTCTTTCCATCTGTTCCAGGAACCTGTTGCCCTCGTTCTTCCACATCTCTATCGTTGCAGCGTCTATCTTGCCCGTCTGAGCGTCTATCTCCACAGGAGAACCCACAAACGGCAGCAAGTAGTTTCTAACGCCACGGGCGGCTTTGTCCATCGTTCTAACACGTTCTATGGCGTTATAGTCGCTTGTCGCTTCGTCCATTGTGTAACTGTCGCTGATATATGAACCGCTATACCCCGCAAACGTCTTTGCGAATATAAGCCGCATTGCTTCAAGTTTTGTCATCTGCGTTACCGATAAATCTTTGTATGCTTTTCCATCCACAAAGCCCGGCTTATACATTCCCGTGTCAAACTTCCTAACCCACGCTATACTTTCATTGACTTTCGCCGAAGATATAAGTCCCAAGATAATTCCAGCCATTGTCAGAGTTACGCCGCTTATTTTGACACTCTCGTCTATATCTTCTCCGATACACACGCTTACATTTTTGTTGCCTTTGGCTACTCCGCTCTCCATTGTCAAAACATCTGTAACGGCAGGGCAATAGATTATCGACAGCGGTTTATCTTCGTTTTCCGCTTTGTTTGCCACCTCTTGCAACAACACAACATCGGTCTTCTTGTATTCTTTTTGTGACCATATAACCATTTGGCGTATCTCTCCGCCCGCAAAGTCCAACACCTTTGCAATCTCTTCCATATCATACTCCGCATCTTCTTCCAAAGCGTCATAGATAGCCACATACACCCTTAACGAGGGATTAAGGCAAAAAGCCTGTCGCAAATGATAGTGCAACGCTTTAATATGGCTGTCCGTTGCGTCCGCCGTGATGCCAAGCCCTTTGGCTTCATCAAGCGAGGCTATCTCTTTAATCCTGTCGTTTGCCGTAAATCCGCTCGGCAAAGTGTCCATATACGCCACCAAGGCACTCACTCCGTCATTATTGACAAGACTGCTGCGTATGCCTCCGTTCTCTCTTGTTATCTTTATTGATGTACTCATCTTTTTATTATTTTCTTTTTAATTACATAGATTGCAATACTTATCATTATCGCACCTATTATTGAATATTTTATCGTCTTTGACCAATCGGTTTTCTTTTCCGTTTTCGTCTGTATTTCCGTTTTTGTAACGCTCAGCGTGTCGGTTATTCGCACAGTGTCTCTCAGTGTTCTGTCAATATATTTTATCTCTCTTACAAGTAGGGTGTCGCCGCGCTGCAAAAACACCACGCTGTCTCTGACGCTTACGCTATCTCTCAATATTGTCGAATAGTTCTGTTTGTTCGTTTGGTGAACTCTGCACTCCTGTGGTGTCTTGCAACTCCCGAACAACAGGGCAACTATCAACCCACTGACAGCTATTCGTTTTGTTGATTGCTTTGCGAAGTCTCGCCATCTCTCTTTTAAGCCCGTTTGTCGCATTCTCCAAATCTTTTACTTTCTCTTTTAGGGGATTGGCTATATTCTCGGTAAATTCTTCGACATACTTCTTTCCAAGTTCCATCTCTTCCTGCAACGCCTCCGCACGACTTTTCTTTTGAGTAGAACGAAGCGTGAAAAGCGACACTATCCAGCCTCCGCCAAGTATTACCTCGAATATTATCCTTATTATCTCCCCGCTCATCATTATATCTCCTTAACCGTTGCTTTTGGATTTATGCTCTTCTGGTACTCTTCCGCCGCTTCTCTGTTGGAGTATATAGCACCGTTGGAACACTGCCACCGTTTAGGCTTTGCGACAGGGGAGTTTTTCTTTCCCCCTGTCTTCTGCCTTATCGGGCTATTGGTTTTCTTTTCCGCCGCCTTGTCCTTCATTGCTTGCTGCTCCTATATCCTGCAATAGACCTAATACGCCCTTGCCGTCGCCTCTTCTTGCTCTTCCGCCGCAGCGTACCAAGAACGAATATATATCTCCGTAATATGTAGGATTACCCGTATCGTCAAACATCTTCGTTTCGCCTACCGCTCTTGACACCGCTATATCGCACCAGAACAATCCTACGCCGCAGGCAGTATCTGCCGCTTCTTTATCGCCGCTCTCTATATCAAGGTAATCCTCTAAGCCATACAGCGAACTCGTCTCTCCGTCTTCAAGGTACTGGGTGTTTTTCACAGTCTTAAAACCGCTTACGGCACTTGCCAACAACACCGTGCTTCTCTCAAATATCTCAAAGCCCTCCAACTTCCTTAGTTGTCCCGTTACAGGGTCATATACTGCTGTGATATGGCTGCTTGATAACGATTTGACGTCCTCGCACAACGAGCGATACATCTCACTGTTCAATATCACATAACGACCTTGTTTCGGCATATTCCATTTGTTGAAGATTGTCTTGGCTTTTACGAAGTCGTCGTATTTTACACCTGTTCTTGTACCTTTGCCGTATATAAGGTTCTCTGCTTTCGCTTCGCCACTCGCCTTGATAAAGAACTTAGGCTTCCAGTTGCTTAACATTGAATCTGCAACCAATTCGTTGATATAACGCTGGTCTTCCATTATCACGCTCGCACGCTTGTCATATGATAACTCTACCTCTTCGGCGTTGGTGATAAGTCTCGGGTCTGTCGTTATCTCGTCCAACGGATAGGTAACATCGGTATCAACTCTTTGGCTTATTGTAGCCGGCAACGACGTACGATTTCTTTTAGCACCACTCGGACTTCCCGCCTGCGGTATATGTACCACCGTGCCACCAACAACATACTGGCTTTCGTCGATACTTTTTAACAAAAATTCGTTATCCTTAAATAAGTTACCTTCAATGTCTTTCGTCCATATCTCCGGAGTTACCGCCATATTGAGCGATAAAGCATTGCAAATATCACCTGCAAATAAAGAGCCGGCAAATGCCATAACTCCCACACCCGTGCCGAATACCGCTCCTGCAATCATTGAGAATATTGCGGCAATCACTGTACTTAATACTAATTTTACTGTCTTCATTTTGTTTTTTCCTTTCTTTATGTTTTTTTCTCTTTTTTTTATTTTCCAAATTTCAACTTAAACAAAGCATCGTATTTCTCTCTATCGTTTTGCTTCAACGAGAGCAAAGTACCCTCTCTGTCCATCTTATCCCACATCTCCACCGATAGTTCCATATCTTCTTTTTTCTCCTTTTTCAATAGGTCGTTTATCTGCGGTATCTCTGCCGCAGGTTTCAACGATGCCAATGCGTTTTTTAACACCTCTTCGCCGTTGGTCTTACCTATCAACGCAAAGGTCTCTCTCTGCTCTTTGGATAAGCGTTTGTCTTTTATCGCTTCGTCAAGCATAGCATTGATGCGTTTTTCTTTTTCATCTTCTCTTTGTTTTTTCAGTTCTTCATTTTCTTGTTTCAACTTTATTACAGCGTCTAAAATATCACGCTCACTTGCATTGTCTGCAAGGTTCAATTGTTTTGCTACTTCATTCATCTCTTTATCTTTTTTATTGTTTTTATAATCACTTAACAATGGCACTATACTGTCTATGCCCTCCGCATTCTCATTTATCTTGTCGCCGTAATACAGTCGCAGGCTGTCGTCGTTTGCCCCTATATCCACGCAACTGACTTCTCTTAATTTGCTTTTCTTTATCGT